>NZ_KV830242.1:0-822 GCF_001836705.1 Neisseria sp. HMSC061B04 | reverse complement strand
TTTCATAATATTTTCTTTAAGTGGAAATGGGTAAAATTCAATATTCTAATACGAGCCGTCCGGAATTTCAGACGGCCCTTGAGATTTTAGATATTAGGGAAGCGAGCAGCCTTCAGGTAAATAAACTTGACAATCTCTTACTTTGGGATCAGCTTTACATTTGGCCAATGCAGCAGCTTCCGCCAATCCCTTGTCTTTTCCTGCAAAAAAAGACGTCCATTGAGTTGGGTTATTAATTATCTGGCCTCTCGCAGCAGCAATACAACCGTTTCTAACCCAAGAAGCTACTCTGCAAGAAGCCTTTGGGTTTCCTTGTCTACATTGAGTCAAAGCCGCTTTCTTTGCTTTAGACAAAGAGTCCTGATTTAATACACCGCTTGCATAGCCAGTATCCATATTCATTGCCACGGCACCATATTTAGAAGGGATATGAACAATAACTGGAGTTTGTTGTTGATTCATGGAACCGTTGTAGTATGGGTCATTTGCCAAAATGGGAGCCATACAGTGGGGATCTCCAGAGGGGCCACCGCCTACACCTGGAGAACAGGCAAAAGAAAACATGGGAAACAAGCCCATACAAAGAATAAAAATTGCTTTCTTCATGATATATTTGTTCCTCAATTTATTGGATTCTTCGGATCTTTGCTACCAGTGGCTATTCCTAATGTAGATTGTCCTTGTGTCTTAACTACATTTGTATTTGAGACTGTGTTACCAGATTGCCAGTTACCCTGAGGTATACTAGTATTTAAGTCAGTATTATTTCCTATTTGCTGCTGAGTAGAATTAATCTGAGGAGGTGCATTATGCCCTGGCATC
>NZ_KV830241.1:0-348 GCF_001836705.1 Neisseria sp. HMSC061B04 | reverse complement strand
CAGGCTGTACAGCGGCAAAAAACGGCTGGGAATCCAGACTTTATGAGTTTTTGACTCAAGCGGTACGGCCAAAAATTACACGCGTCGATATTGCAAAAGACTTTTTTAACGGTGAATACAGCCCAAACCAAGCCAGAGAGGATCGAAACAAAGGTCTTTTCACATGCCATCACGTCAAACCGAAAGGCGAATGTATCGGCTCAGACTGGGAAGAAGAAGATGAAGAAAAAATGACGAAGGGCAAAACCTACGGGATAGGCTCTCGTGAGTCCTCAAAATATGTCCGCGTCTATGAAAAAGGCAAGCAACTGGGTGACAAGTCCAGTGTTTGGACACGCTTTGAAATTG
>NZ_KV830240.1:0-49937 GCF_001836705.1 Neisseria sp. HMSC061B04 | reverse complement strand
TGACAGCCCAAATTAAAGCCGTAAAGCAACAGATCAAACAATTCTACAAACAACACCTCGAATACGGCCAAAACCGAAAACGCCTGATGACAATAACAGGCATAGGAGAAACCGCCGCTTCTGTTTTGCTCTCAACCTATAAAAAACACGAATTTAAAACATCAAAGCAATTTGTAGCCTTTATCGGTTTAGATCCCAAACAACACGAATCAGGGACAAGCGTAAAAGGCAAAAGCCGAATATCCAAAATAGGCAAGGCCGACACAAGAAAAGCACTTTTTATGCCGGCATTGGTAGCCTATAGAAGCAACGCATTCCCCGCCCTCATCAACCGTCTGAAGTTAAAAAATAAGCCTCTAAAAGTGATACTGGTAGCACTAATGCGCAAACTAGCGGTAATAGCGTTTACTCTGTTGAAGATTGGCCAAGATTTCCAAGTGGAAAGATATAAATAAAAAATTAAATCAGGCTTTCGCCGGCGATTTTCAATTTATTGAAAATAAAGAATAAATTAAAACATTAAATCTATTCAAAACAAAACAAACACCCCGAACAAGTCGGGGTGCGAATACTTACAACGTCAAGAAATGTAAACATATTTGACTGTGCAATACACTATCTTTTCATGAAAACCTGCTTAACGTGTTACCGGTTTGTAACGGATACGTTTCGGTTTTGCGCCCTCTTCGCCCAAACGGCGTTTCTTATCGGCTTCGTATTCCTGATAGTTGCCGTCGAAGAACACCCATTTAGAGTCGCCTTCACAAGCCAGAATATGCGTAGCGATGCGGTCGAGGAACCAGCGGTCGTGCGAAATCACCATCACGCTGCCGGCAAATTCCAACAATGCGTCTTCCAGCGCGCGCAGGGTTTCTACATCAAGGTCGTTAGACGGTTCGTCTAGCAGCAACACATTGCCGCCGCTCAACAAAGTTTTTGCCAAGTGCAGACGACCGCGTTCGCCGCCAGACAATTGACCTGCGATTTTGCTTTGGTCACTGCCTTTGAAGTTGAAGCGTCCCAAATATTGGCGGGCTGGAATTTCAAACTGACCAACCTGTAAAATGTCGCGGCCTTCGGCAATGTTGTCGAACACGGTTTTGTCGTTTTGCAAACCTTCGCGGCTTTGGTCGATCAGGCTCATTTTTACGGTTTGGCCGATTTTCACTTCGCCGGAATCAGGCTGCTCTTTGCCCGAAATCATTTTGAACAGCGTCGATTTACCCGCGCCGTTCGGGCCGATGATGCCGACAATCGCGCCCGCAGGCACTTTGAAGCTCAAATCGTCAATCAGCACTTTATCGCCAAACGATTTGGAAACGTTCACAAATTCAATCACTTCATTACCCAAACGCTCGGCAACAGGGATAAAGATTTCCTGAGTTTCGTTGCGTTTTTGGTATTCGTAGTTGCTCATTTCCTCAAAACGCGCCAAACGCGCTTTAGACTTGGCTTGGCGGCCTTTGGCATTTTGGCGCACCCATTCCAATTCCTGCTTCATCGCCTTCACGCGCGCAGCTTCTGATTTCGCCTCGTTTTCCAAGCGTTTTTCTTTCTGCTCCAGCCAAGACGAGTAATTGCCTTTCCATGGGATACCGTGGCCGCGGTCAAGTTCCAAAATCCATTCGGCGGCGTTGTCCAAGAAGTAGCGGTCGTGCGTTACCGCGACCACCGTACCGGGGAAGCGCACCAAGAATTGCTCCAGCCATTCGACCGATTCCGCATCCAAGTGGTTGGTCGGCTCGTCCAGCAGCAGCATATCGGGCTTGCTCAACAAGAGTTTGCACAAGGCAACGCGGCGTTTTTCACCGCCGGACAGATTGCCGATTTTGGCATCCCATTCCGGCAGGCGCAGCGCATCGGCAGCAATTTCCAATTCGTGTTCCGCACCGCCGCCCGTGGACGAGCCTGCCGCAATAATCGCTTCCAAGCGGCCCTGCTCTTCCGCCAGCGCATCAAAATCCGCATCAGGATTGGCGTACTCGGCATACACTTCTTCCAAACGTTTCTGCGCCGCAGCCACTTCGCCCAAACCGCTTTCCACTTCCTCACGCACGGTTTTTTCAGGATCAAGCTCCGGCTCTTGCGGTAGATAGCCGATTTTGATGCCACCCATCGGCACGGCTTCGCCCTCGAATTCCTTATCCACACCCGCCATAATCCGCAGCACGGTGGACTTGCCCGCGCCGTTCAAACCGAGCAGGCCGATTTTCGCGCCGGGGAAGAAGGAAAGGGAAATATCTTTAATGATGGTTTTCTGCGGCGGCATAACCTTGCTCACGCGCAGCATAGAATAGACGTATTGTTGGGACATGGTTTTTTCTCGATTCGCTCAAACAAATTTCAGACGGCCCATTTTAACCGATTGCTCAAATACCTGCTTGTTCAAATGCCGTCTGAAAATAGAAATCAGCATCACAAGATGCAGCAAAGCCGAACCAATGCTTTCATTCTCCAAAATTTTCAACACGAAACCGTAAAAAATTTGATTTAAGCCAGTTTATCTTTGAACAAACATTGCCAATATTCGATACGCTCCATAAAATGCGCCTATATCCTTGAAAGTACATAAACAAATAATAACGACAAAGAAACACCGCGCTAAAAACAATTTCAGATTTCCCAATACAAATACTTTTAAAATAAGGATTTGCCTCATGTCTGAACATACGCAAAAAACAACAAAACAAGGTTTGCCCTCACTGGCAAAAAGTACGATTTGGATGCTGAGCTTCGGCTATCTCGGCGTTCAGACGGCCTTTACCCTGCAAAGCTCGCAAATGAGCCGAATTTTTCAAACGCTAGGCGCTGACCCGCACAATTTGGGCTGGTTTTTCATCCTGCCGCCGCTGGCCGGTATGCTGGTGCAGCCGATTGTGGGCTACTACTCAGACCGCACTTGGATGCCGCGCCTGGGTGGCCGCCGCCTGCCCTATCTGCTTTACGGCACGCTGATTGCCGTCATCGTGATGATTCTGATGCCCAACTCGGGCAGCTTCGGTTTTGGCTACGCTTCTTTGGCGGCTTTGTCGTTCGGCGCGCTGATGATTGCGCTGTTGGACGTATCTTCCAATATGGCGATGCAGCCGTTTAAGATGATGGTCGGCGACATGGTCAACGAGGAGCAGAAAAGCTACGCCTACGGCATTCAAAGTTTCTTAGCGAATACGGGTGCAGTTGTGGCGGCGATTCTGCCGTTTGTGTTCGCGTATATCGGTTTGGCGAACACGGCCGAAAAAGGCGTCGTGCCGCAGACTGTTGTCGTAGCATTCTATGTGGGCGCGGCATTGCTGATTATTACCAGTGCGTTCACCATCTTCAAAGTCAAAGAATACGATCCGGAAACCTACGCCCGCTATCACGGCATCGACGTCGCTGCGAATCAGGAAAAAGCCAACTGGTTCGAACTTTTGAAAACCGCGCCTAAAGCGTTTTGGACGGTTACTTTGGTACAATTCTTCTGCTGGTTTGCCTTCCAATATATGTGGACTTACTCGGCAGGCGCGATTGCGGAAAACGTTTGGCAGACAACCGATGCTTCTTCCGTAGGCTACCAAGAAGCAGGCAACTGGTACGGCGTTTTGGCGGCGGTACAATCCATTGCTGCTGTTATCTGCTCGTTTATTCTGGCAAAAGTACCGAATAAATACCATAAAGCCGGTTATTTCGGTTGCTTGGCTTTGGGTGCGCTCGGTTTCTTCTCCGTTTTCTTCATCAGCAACCAATACGCGCTGGTGTTGTCTTATACCTTAATCGGTATTGCGTGGGCCGGTATCATTACCTATCCTTTGACGATTGTGACCAATGCCCTCTCAGGCAAACACATGGGTACTTATTTGGGCCTGTTCAACGGCTCTATCTGTATGCCTCAAATCGTCGCTTCGCTGCTGAGTTTCGTCCTCTTCCCTATGCTGGGCAGCCATCAGGCAACCATGTTCTTGGTTGCCGGCGCAGTCTTGCTGATGGGGGCTTTCTCAGTATGCCTGATTAAAGAGACCCACGGCGAATAATCCGTTTCAACACCATCGGCAAAGGCCGTCTGAAACCTTTGCCGATCTGACAATTTTAATAACAGGAGCTTCATAAATGTACACGAGAATCATGGAAGTCAGCCCTTGGACACTGCGTTCGACCAAACTGGAAAAAGAGCACAAACGACTGCAAGAGAGCCTGACCAGCTTGGGCAACGGCTATATGGGCATGCGCGGCAACTTTGAAGAAACCTACTCCGCCGACAGTCACTTGGGTACCTACATCGCCGGCGTGTGGTTCCCCGACAAAACCCGCGTCGGCTGGTGGAAAAACGGCTATCCTAAATATTTTGGCAAAGCCATCAATGCGCTCAATTTCAGCAAAGTCAAAATCTTTGTCGATGGTCAAGAAGTGGACTTGGCGAAAAACGACGTTGCCGACTTCTCCGTCGAACTCGATATGCAGCACGGCGTGTTGCGCCGCTCGTTCACCGTATTCGGCGTGCGTTTCGATGTGTGCAAATTCCTGTCCGTCGCGCAAAAAGAGCTGGCTCTCATCCGCTGGGAAGCCGTATCCGTTGACGGCAAAACCCACCAAGTCCGCATCGATTCCATCATCGACGCCGACGTGAAAAACGAAGACTCCAACTACGAAGAAAAATTCTGGCAAGTATTGGACAAAGGCGTTTCAGACGACCGCTCCTACATTGCCACCCAAACCGTCGCCAATCCCTTCGGCGTGGAACAATTCATCGTCAACTCCGAGCAAACCTTCGCCGGCAGCTTCAAAGCCCTCGGCGGCAGCCAAACCGATTGGCAGGTCTCCAATTCTTTCGAAGCCGAAGTCGGCGGCACGCCCGAAACCTTTGAAAAACGCGTGATTGTTACCACCAGCCGCGATTATCAAGGCTTGGAAGCAGTGAAAGCCGCAGGCCGCGCCTTGTCGGAAAAAATCGCAGGCGTTGCGTTTGAAACCTTGTTGGACGCACACAAAGCAGGCTGGCTGCACCGTTGGGAAATCGCCGACGTGGTCATCGAAGGCAGCGACGAAGCGCAGCAAGGCATCCGTTTCAACCTGTTCCAACTGTTCTCCACCTACTACGGCGAAGACGCACGCCTGAACATCGGCCCGAAAGGCTTTACCGGCGAAAAATACGGCGGCGCGACCTATTGGGACACCGAAGCCTACGCCGTACCACTCTACCTCGCACTGGCGGAACCCGAAGTTACCCGCAACCTGCTGCAATACCGTCGCAACCAACTGCCGCAGGCGCAGCACAACGCGCGCGAACAGGGCTTGGCAGGCGCACTCTATCCGATGGTGACGTTTACCGGCATCTAGTGTCACAACGAATGGGAAATCACCTTCGAGGAAATCCACCGCAACGGCGCGATTCCTTACGCCATCTACAACTACACCAACTACACCGGCGACGAAAGCTATCTTGCCAAAGAAGGCTTGGAAGTCTTGGTCGAAGTGTCCCGCTTCTGGGCGGACCGCGTCCACTTCTCCAAACGCAACGGCAAATACATGATTCACGGCGTAACCGGCCCGAACGAATACGAAAACAACATCAACAACAACTGGTACACCAACACCCTCGCCGCATGGGTATTGGACTACACCCGCGAAGCCCTGGCGAAATACCCGCGTCCGGATTTGAACGTGAGTGCCGCCGAGTTGGAAAAATGGGCGGACATCAGTGCGAATATGTACCGTCCGCATGACGAAGAACTCGGCGTATTCGTGCAGCACGATGGCTTCCTCGACAAAGACATCCGCCCCGTGTCCGCACTTTCGCCCGACGATTTGCCGCTCAACCAGAAATGGTCGTGGGACAAAATCCTGCGTTCGCCATTCATCAAACAGGCGGACGTATTGCAAGGCATCTACTTCTTCGGTGACCGTTTCAACATAGACGAAAAACGCCGCAACTTCGACTTCTACGAACCGATGACCGTGCATGAAAGCTCGTTGTCGCCTTGTATCCACGCCATCCTTGCCGCCGAACTGGGCAAAGAAGAAAAAGCCGTGGAAATGTACCAGCGCACTGCCCGCCTGGACTTGGACAACTACAACAACGACACCGAAGACGGCCTGCACATCACCTCCATGACCGGCTCGTGGCTCGCCATCGTCCAAGGTTTCGCCCAAATGAAAACTTGGGGCGGCAAACTCAGCTTCGCCCCGTTCCTGCCGAGTGCGTGGACAGGCTACGCCTTCCACATCAACTACCGAGGCCGTCTGATTAAAGTCGCCGTCGGCAAAGAAAACGTGGTCTTCACCCTGCTCAAAGGCGAGCCGCTCGATTTGCAGGTGTACGGCAAAGACATCACGCTCAACGGCAGCCACACCGTCGCGTTAGAAAAATAAGGAGGGCGCAAAATGACTTTTACCGCAGTCCTCTTTGACCTCGACGGCGTCATCACCGATACCGCCGAATACCACTACCGCGCATGGAAAAAGCTTGCCGAAGAACTGGGCATCAGCATCGACCGCAAGTTTAACGAGCAGCTCAAAGGCGTGTCGCGCGACGATTCGCTCAAACGCATCCTCGCACACGGCGGCAAAACCGTCAGCGAAGCCGAGTTCGCCGAACTGACCAGCCGCAAAAACGACAACTACGTCGAAATGATTCAGGCAGTCAAACCCGAAGACGTGTACCCCGGCATTTTGCCGCTACTGGAAGCATTGAGGGCAAACGGCAAAAAAATCGCCCTCGCGTCCGCCAGTAAAAACGGCCCGTTCCTGCTGGAGCGCATGGGGCTGACCCACTTCTTCGACGCCGTCGCCGACCCTGCCGCCGTCGCGCATTCCAAACCCGCCCCCGACATCTTCCTCGCCGCCGCCGAGGGCGTGGGCGTGAACATCCGCCAATGCATCGGCATTGAAGACGCCGCCGCCGGCGTCGCCGCCATCAAAGCCGCCGGCGCCTTGCCCATCGGAGTGGGCAAATCCGAAGACTTGGGCAGCGACATCGCGCTGGTGGCCGGCACCGCCGAGCTGACCTACGCCTACCTGCAAAACGTGTGGGCACAGTCAGGCAGATAAAATATTAAGGAAGTAGAAAGGCCGTCTGAAAAACATTCCAGACGGCCTTTCTGCTTTTAAAACAGAGTAATAACCCAACTTACGCAACCATAAAGACTGAATACCAACTTTTCAATCATGCTATTCAAATTTATTTGAACGATTTTTACTGGCCAGCCAACCTTAACAATCACTATTAAAATGCGCGCCGATGTTTTGCCGCCTTGCGTATGCGGCTTGGGCGACGGCGAGGCTGCATTCGAGCAGATTGCGGTCTTCGTATTCGGACGCGGTGCGCGGCGCGGTTTGGTTTTGCTTCCAAAGCCGCAGTTGGGCGATGGCGTGGCGCAGGCCGGTATCGTTGCGGAGGATGCCCAGATGGCGTTGGTTGAACGCTTGCAGGGCGGGGCGGCTGAATGTGTTTTGGAGGTCGTCTGAAAAGATGCCTGCTTCAGCGAGGGGGTTTTCAGACGACCTTTGGGACGATACGGTTTGGAATGCTTGTCCGTCCGCGATGGTTTGGGCGGCAAGTCTGGCAGTAACGACGCATTCGAGCAGGGAGTTGCTGGCGAGGCGGTTGGCTCCGTGCAGCCCTGTGCAGGCGGTTTCGCCTAAGGCGTAGAGCTGCGGCAGGGAGGTTCTGCCGCAAGGGTCGGTTTGGATGCCGCCGCAGGTATAGTGTTGCACGGGGCGGACCGGGATGGCTTGGCGCGTGATGTCCAAGCCGCATTGGGATAAACAGTGTCGATGGATGGACGGAAAATGCTGACGGACGAACGCTGCGGGTTGATGGCTGATGTCGAGCGAGACGAAGTCTTGCGTTTGTTTGGCGATTTCGGCGGCGATGGCGCGGGCAACGATGTCGCGCGGCGCGAGTTCGGCGCGGCGGTCGTAATGCGGCATAAACCGTTCGCCCGCTTGGTTGGTCAGGATGCCGCCTTCGCCACGCACAGCTTCGGAAATCAGGAAGGTGCGACCGTTTTCAGACGGCCTTGCCAAGCCTGTAGGGTGGAATTGGATAAATTCGAGGTTTTCGACTACGCAGCCTGCGCGTATCGCCATGGCGATGGCGTCGCCCGTGCATTCGGGCGGCGTGGTGGTGGTGGCGTAAATCTGTCCCAAGCCGCCGCTTGCGAGTACGGTATGGCGGGCGTGGATGCGGTAGGTTTCTTGCGTTCGGCGGTCGAGGACGGTCAGTCCGCATGCCGCGCCTGATTCGGTTTGAACGTCCAACGCCATCTGCCGCTCGTAAACGCGGATGTTCGGACGGCAGCGTATTTGGGCAATCAGGCTCTGCATGACGGCTTCGCCCGTGTAGTCGGCGACGTGGGCGATTCGGCGGCAGGTATGCCCGCCTTCGCGCGTCAGGTGCAGGTCGTTATTATTTTGGTCGAACGCCACGCCCTGCGCCAGCAGCCATTCGATTGCCGGTTTGCCCTGCGACAGGATGGTGCGGACGGCGGCTTCGTCGCACAAGCCCGCGCCCGCTTCCAAGGTATCGGCAACGTGTTTTTCGATGTCGTCCTCTCCCGACCACGCCGCCGCAATCCCGCCTTGCGCATGACGGCTGGCGGTGTCGTCCAGCCGGTTCTTGCACAAAATGACGATGCGGAACGATTCAGGCAGCGACAGGGCGAGCGTCAGCGCCGCCAGCCCGTTTCCGGCAATCAATACGTCGCAATCGGCTTGCATGGTGTTGTCCTTGTTTGAAAGGTCGTCTGAAACGGTATAGTGGATTAAATTTAAACCAGTACGGCGTTGCCTCGCCTTAGCTCAAAGAGAACGATTCTCTAAGGTGCTGAAGCACCAAGTGAATCGGTTCCGTACTATCTGTACTGTCTGCGGCTTCGTCGCCTTGTCCTGATTTAAATTTAATCCACTATAATATGGACGGCAAATCAGGCGGGGCCCATGCCGTTGAACACATCTTTTTTCTTCAGCCCTGCCGCGAAGTCGAGCATACGCTGCAAAGGCAGTTTGGCGGCTTCGCCCAGCTTTCTGTCCAACAGGATTTCGTTGTGTCCGCTTGTCAGGGCGTGTTTGATGCCGCCCAGCGAATTCATCGCCATCCACGGGCAGAACGCGCAGCTTTTGCAGCTTCCGCCGTTGCCCGCCGTCGGGGCGGCGATAAATTCTTTGTCGGGCGCCTGCTTTTGCATTTCATGCAGGATGCCCAAATCGGTCGCCACGATGAATTTTTTTTCGGGACGCGATACGGCGGCTTTGAGCAGTTTGCTGGTCGAGCCGACCACGTCGCCCAGTTCGATGACGCTTTGCGGCGATTCGGGATGAACCAGCACCACCGCGTCGGGATGCTCCGCCTTCAGTGCCGCCAGCTCCTGCCCTTTAAATTCGTTGTGAACAATGCACGAACCCTGCCACAACAACATATCCGCGCCCGTTTCGCGGCGGATGTAGTCGCCGAGGTGGCGGTCGGGTCCCCAAATCAGCTTCTCGCCGCGCGCTTTCAAATGCGACACGATTTCCAACGCCACCGAAGACGTAACCACCCAGTCGGCACGCGCTTTCACTGCGGCGGAAGTGTTGGCGTACACCACCACCGTGCGGTCGGGGTGTTGGTCACAAAAAGCCGAAAACGCCTCTTCGGGACAACCCAAATCCAAAGAACATTCCGCTTCCAAATCAGGCATCAGCACCGTTTTTTCAGGGCAGAGGGTTTTCGCGCTCTCGCCCATGAAGCGCACACCCGCCACCACCAATGTATCGGCTTCGTATTCCGCGCCGAAGCGCGCCATCTCTAGCGAATCGCCCACGCATCCGCCCGTTTCCAAAGCCAAATCCTGAATCAGCGGATCAACGTAATAATGCGCCACCAAGACCGCGTTTTTCTCCTTCAACAAAACCTTGATTTCATCTTTCAGACGGCCTGCCGTCTCGCGGTCGGGCGTGTCGGCAACCTTCGCCCACGCCTGACGGATTTGGCAGGCAGAAGTCGGCGTCTGAATGAGGGGCATATCGTAATCGAACGAGCGGCGGGCGGCGGTTTGCATGATGTTTCCTTGTGACTGTTTTTTTCAGACGGCATAAAGGTTTGCCGTTTATGTTTCAAATAGTTTTTATATTATGCTCAACTTGAGTATAATATGCAAGGTCGTCTGAAAACCGCTTTGGTTTACAATAAGGTTTTCTCTTGAATGAAAGCCACGCATGGATGCCTATCCTGAAACAGCAGCCAATACGCAAAGTATCGTCGAACTGGTTCCTGTACTGATCGCCATTACAAACGGCAGCTTGAGGGTTTTGACCGTTGCCCAAGGAGCACTGCTGCCCAACGGCCTGCTTGCACCGCTTCGCCACTCCTTGCAGGCAGGGGTCAGGATGTGGGTCGCCAAGCAGACATCTCAGCCCATGGGCTATGTGGAACAACTTTACACCTTTGTCGATACGCGCCGTCAAAACGAGCAAGGCCTGCCTGTCTTGTACGTCAGCTATCTGGGGCTGGTGCGCGAGGCGGCCGACAGCATCCTGCACCCGGATGCGAAATGGCAGGACTGCTACGGCTATTTTCCGTGGGAAGATTTGCGTACCGACGGCGGGCAGCGCGACGCCATCGTCAGCCGCCTGCGCATTTGGGCAAACTCGGCGGACACGGAGGAAGTGCGCCAAAAGCGGCTCAAGCGCATTCATTTGTGCTGGGGGGTCGAGCCGGAAAACTGGTCGGAAGAATATGTTTTACAACGCTATGAAATGCTGTATGAAAGCGGCCTGATAGCGGAAGCCGCCGAGCCGCAGGCAAACTTCGACTTCGCGCTAACGGGGCAGCCCATGCGCCACGACCACCGCCGCGTGCTGGCGACCGCCCTGTCCCGCCTGCGCGCCAAAATCAAATACCGCCCCGTGATTTTCGAACTGATGCCGCCCGAATTCACGCTGCTGCAACTGCAAAACAGCGTCGAAGCCATCAGCGGCAGATTGCTGCACAAGCAAAACTTCCGCCGCCAGATTCAGCAGCAAAACCTCATCGAGCCGTCGGATACCGGCGTATCGGGCAGCAAAGGCCGCCCCGCGCAGCTTTACCGCTTCCGCGACGACGTCCTGCCCGACAGGCTGATTTCGGACATCGGACTGCCGCTGGGCAGCCGTTAGCCCGTTTTCAGACGGCCTCAAATGAAGTTTTACCCTTGCCGCAACACCAATATTTTTCAACAAAGGAAACCCCATGTCGTCTGAAAACACCCTCTTCCCCCTGCCCGACACCCTGTTGCGCCCCATGGTCGAACAAGCCCTGAGCGAAGATTTGGGCAGGCGCGGCGACATTACGTCCGCCGCCGTCATCGCGCCCGACAAAACCGCCAAACTCTTCCTCGTCAGCCGCGAAGACGGCGTCATCGCCGGCATGGACTTGGCGCGCCTCGCCTTTCAGACGATGGATCCATCCGTCCGTTTCCAAGCTGAAATCCAAGACGGACAAGCCGTTCACGCAGGTCAGACGCTTGCTAGCGTTGATGGAAACGCCCGCGCGCTGCTCGCCGCCGAACGCACTGCACTCAATTACCTCACACACTTGAGCGGCATCGCCACCGCTACCGCTCGCGCAGTAGCCGAAGTTGCCGGTTACAATGTGGACATCGTATGCAGCCGCAAAACCATCCCCCTGCTGCGCGTCCTGCAAAAATACGCCGTCAGGGCGGGCGGCGGCGTAAACCACCGCATGGGCTTGGACGACGCCGTGCTCATCAAAGACAACCATCTTGCCTATTGCGACAGCATCGCCCAAGCCGTGCAGCAGGCAAAACAGGCGGTCGGACCGTTGACCTGCGTGGAAATCGAAGTGGACACGTTGGCACAACTGGACGAAGCCCTCGTGGCGGGTGCGGAACGGATTTTGCTGGATAACATGGACGACGAAACCTTGAAAGAAGCGGCAAACCGCTGCCACACGCAAACCGCCCACCCCCACACTGTCTATTGCGAAGCATCGGGCGGCATCGGCTTCAACCGCCTGAAGCGCGTGGCGCAAACCGGCGTGAATGGCATCGCCCTCGGCTATCTGACCCACAGCAGCCGCTCGTTGGACATAGGTTTGGATTTCATGGCTTAAGTTCGAGTTGGCTATAAAGCAAAGGCCGTCTGAAATTTCAGACGGCCTTTAATATTACCCATCAACCCAATGTAACCATTTCAATCTGCTCCATACTTCTGCCCAAGAAGCGTTCGCCGATGGTACGGAAGCGCAGGGGGATGTCGCTGACGTAGAAGCGGTAATCCGGATTGTCGTTTTCCGTGTTTAGCAAACCTGCTTGCGCCAAGGCTTTGGCGGTGGCTTCGGCGGTGGTAATGGCGGAATCGACCAAGGTAACGTTTTGTGCTTCACGGCCGATAAGCGGTTTGAGCAGTGGGAAGTGGGTACAACCCAACACCAGCGTGTCGATGTCGTCAGCCAAAAGCGGCTTCAGGTATTCGCGCACGGTCAGGCGGGTGACTTCGTGATCAAGCCAGCCCTCTTCTACCAATGGCACAAGCAGGGGCGCGGCTTGTGTGCGCACCAGTGTGTCGTTGTTTTGCGAATGGATGGCGCGCGCGTAGGCGTTGCTGTTGACGGTAGTGTTGGTTGCGATAATGCCGATTCGGTTGTTTTTGGTGGTTTGCAAAGCGGCTTCCGCACCGGCGGAGATGACGTCCAATACGGGCATATTGCCTGCTTTTTGACGAATTTTTTGTCCGGCAACGGCGGCAATGGTGTTGCACGCGATGACGAGTGCTTTAACATCGTTTTCCAGCAGGAAATCGACAATCTGCATGGCGAAGGTTTCGATGGTGGCTCGGGATTTGGTGCCGTAAGGAACGCGTGCGGTATCGCCGAAATAGATGATGTTTTCCATCGGCAGGCGTTCCATCAAGGCGCGGACGTTGGTCAAGCCGCCGACGCCGGAATCAAATACGCCGATGGGGCGTTGTTTGCTGGTACTCATGGTTAATTTCTTCAATATAAAGTCGAGGCCGTCTGAAACCGTTTTCAGACGGCCTGAAGGTTAAACATATTCTTTTTTATCGTTTTCCATCCAAGCCTGATGCGAGCAAACCCACAACAGTACGATACCGCACACGGTCGAGCTCAACATCATACCGGCCATTACCAAGGCAGAACCATTGTGCAGCCAAGTTGTCGCCATGCCAACCGATGCGCCGATGAGGGATTGGAACACGCCCAAAACGGCATTTGCGCTGCCGCCCTCTTCGCTGAAATAGCCCATAAAGCAGGCTTGAGTGTTCGCGCCGACCAAGCCTTGCGTACCGACTGAAAACATCACGCACAACACCAAAGCCCACAAAGGCGGCAAAGACAGCAACAACACCAAAACAGCCATCAGCAAATTGGCGACGAATTGGACGATAATGCCCCATTTGAGGATGTTTTGCGGATGCGTACCGGTTTTCAAACGCCATGCGGTAACGCGGTTAAACGACATCATGGTAATGATATTGAGCGCAAATATCCAAGCATATTGGTTTGGCGAAACATGATACAGTTGTTGGTACACGAACGACGATTCGGTCAAAAAGGCAAACATCGAACCGAAACTGAAAGCTTGGAAAAACAAATAGCCCATCGCGGCCCGCGTCCTCAAAACGCGTTTAAACCTGCCGGCTACCACGCCGAACACGTCCATGCTGATTTTGCCTTTTTGGTGCGGCTTGGGCAGGAAATACCACATTAATCCCCAAAGCAGCAGCGAATAGCAGGCCAGAAAACCGAAAATCATGCGCCAGCCGCCCAAATTCTGCAAGCCTGCACCAATCATCGGCGCCATCAGCGGTACAATCATCAAAATAATGCCGATTAAGGCAAACATCTGCGCGGCTTTGCGTCCGGAATAATAATCGCGCACCATCGCGCCGGAAATCACCACGGTCATCCCCGCACCAAACGCCTGCACGGCACGCAAGTTCAGCAGTTGCTCGACATTATTCACCATCGTCAAACCGACAACGGCGGCAAAGTAAATGCTCAAGCCCACCAAGGCGACAGGTTTACGGCCTTTAATATCCGAAATCGAACCGCCGACCACCTGGCCAAACGCCACGCCAAACATAAAAAAGCTCAGGCTTTGCTCGATACGGTGGATGTCCGAACCCAGCGACTTTGCCATTTCGGGAATTGCAGGCAGATAGGCATCGACAGAAAACGGCATCAGCGCGACCAACATCGCCATCAGCACGGCCATGGTTTTTTCGCCCAACGGGGCTTGTTGTGCAGTCATTCCGATTTTCGCTTTCGTAACAAATATTCAAAAAACAAAGAAAACAACCGCCTTGTCAGACGGTTGCGGGTTGGATGGAATTATAGCAGATTTCAACCCCGTCCAATCACTGCACAAAAACCTTTGCAAAACTTAAGGCCGTCTGAAACTTTGCTTGGTTGAATCCCCCCGCTGCAAACGTTAAAATGCTTGTTTCTTAAGACAACACATTGTTTCACATCACGGATTCTAAGGAATAATCATGACTACATTTCAAATTGCACGTGCCGACGGGAAAACGCTCGAAATCCAAGGCAAAATGGCCAACCGCCACGGCTTGATCGCCGGCGCGACCGGTACGGGTAAAACCGTTACCCTGCGCCGCATGGCGGAAGCCTTCAGCAGCGAAGGCGTCCCAGTATTCTTGGTCGATGTCAAAGGCGATTTGTCAGGCATTGCGCAAGCCGGTGCCAACAGCGGCAAAGTGAGCGAACGCATCGCCGAGTTTGATTTGGGCGAGCAATGGCTGCAAAGTTTCCCCGTGCGCTTTTGGGATGTTTACGGCGAAACCGGTATTCCGGTGCGCGTGACCGTTTCTGAAATGGGCCCTATGCTTTTGGCCCGCCTGATGAACCTGAACGACACGCAGGAAGGCCTGCTCAACCTCGTGTTCAAAGTTGCCGACGACAGAGGCTGGCACATTCTGGACTTAAAAGACCTGCGCAGCATGCTGAAACACGTTTCCGACCACGCCTCGGAATACCGCACGCAATACGGTAACGTCTCCGCCGCCAGTATCGGCGCGATTCAGCGTCAGCTTTTGACACTGGAGAACGAAGGTGCGGAAAAATTCTTTGGCGAACCTTCCCTCAACCTGCAAGACTGGATGCAGACCGACAACGGCGAAGGCATCATCAACATCCTCAACTCCGAAAAACTGATGCGCTCGCCGCGTATGTACAGCGCGTTTTTGCTGTGGATGCTGGCAGAATTGTTTGAAACCCTGCCCGAAGTCGGCGATTTGGACAAACCAAAATTCGTGATGTTCTTCGACGAAGCGCATTTGATGTTCGACAATGCCGCCAATGCGCTGGTCGAACAAATCGAACAAGTCGTGCGCCTGATCCGCTCCAAAGGCGTGGGCGTCTATTTCGTCACCCAAAACCCGCTCGATTTGCCCGACACCATCCTAGGACAGCTCGGCAACCGCGTACAACACGCCCTGCGCGCCTTCACGCCACGCGACCAAAAAGCAGTCAAAGCCGCTGCCGAAACCTTCCGCAGCAACCCAAACATCAAAGTTGCCGAAGCGATTGCCGAACTCGGCGTCGGCGAAGCCCTCGTTTCCTTCCTCGACGAAAAAGGTATGCCCGAACCGGTAGAACGCGCCCTTATCCTGCCGCCGCAATCTTCCTTGACCCCGCTTACCGCAGAAGAGCGCAACCGCTTGTTCCAAAACGACGATTTGTATCCGACCTACAAAGACATGGTGGACAACTATTCCGCCTTTGAATCCTTAGCCGAAGCAGACAGCCAAGCAGCCGCTGAAAAAGAAGCCGCAAATGCTGTCAAAGAGCAGGAGAAAGCACAAAAAGCCGCAGAAAAAGAAGCCGCCAATGCCGATCCCGGCATCCTCGGCGGATTGCTCGGCGGCTTGAGCGGCGGACGTAAAAAATCCGGCCAAGGTTTGGGCTACAACGTTGCCGATGCCATCGGCAGCCAAATCAACCGCCAAGTAACCAACGCCATTTCACGCAGCGTAATGGGCATTATTAAAAATATGTTCAAATAATCAGCCTGCAAACATAAAAGGCCGTCTGAAATTTCAGACGGCCTTTTTATTCATCAATCCAATCAGTTCTTCATCGACTGCACCGGCGCGGGAATCCTGCCGCCGCGGTTAACGAACACTTCGCACGAACCTTCTTTAACCGGCATTACAGGCGCGTAGCCCAGCAGGCCGCCGAACTCGACGCTGTCGCCGACGGTTTTACCGGTAACCGGAATAATGCGCACGGCAGTGGTTTTGCTGTTGATCATGCCGATGGCAGCTTCGTCGGCGATGATGCCGGAAATGGTATGAGCAGGCGTGTCGCCGGGAACGGCAATCATGTCCAAACCAACGGAGCAAACGGCGGTCATCGCTTCGAGTTTATCCAGTGTCAACACACCAGCTTCGGCAGCGGCAATCATGCCCTCGTCTTCGGAAACAGGGATAAACGCGCCGCTCAAACCGCCGACCGCGCTGGAAGCCATCATGCCGCCCTTTTTCACGGCATCGTTCAGCAATGCCAAGGCAGCCGTCGTGCCGTGCGTACCGCAGACGCTCAAACCCATCTCTTCAAGGATACGCGCTACCGAGTCGCCGACGGCGGGGGTTGGTGCCAACGACAAGTCGAGAATACCAAACGGGATATTCAGCATTTTTGAGGCTTCACGGCCGATGAGTTCGCCCACGCGGGTAATTTTGAAAGCGGTTTTCTTCACGACTTCCGCAACTTCGGTCAATGTTGTTGCATCTGAATTTTCCAATGCGGCTTTGACCACGCCCGGCCCCGATACGCCGACATTGATAACGGCATCCGCTTCGCCCGAACCATGAAACGCGCCCGCCATAAACGGATTGTCTTCCACTGCGTTGCAGAACACGACGATTTTCGCGCAGCCGAAACCTTCGGGCGTAATTTCAGCCGTGCGTTTGATGGTCTCGCCTGCCAGCTTGACCGCATCCATATTGATACCGGCGCGCGTGCTGCCGATATTGATGGAGCTGCACACGATGTCGGTAGTCTTCATCGCTTCGGGAATGGAGCGGATCAACACTTCGTCTGAAGGCGACATGCCTTTTTGCACCAGCGCGGAAAAGCCGCCGATAAAAGACACGCCGATGGCTTTGGCTGCCTTGTCCAAAGTTTGCGCCACGCTGACGTAAGAATCGGCTTTGGTTGCAGCCGCGATTTGGGCAATCGGCGTAACGGAAATACGCTGATTCACAATCGGCACGCCGTATTTGGCAGACAAGTGTTTCGCCGTCGCCACCAAATCTTTGCCGACAGTGGTGATTTTTTTGTAAATGTTTTGGTTCAATACATCGATGTCGGTGCTGATGCAGTCGTGCAAATCAATGCCGATGGTAATGGTGCGCACGTCAAAATTCTGGTCGGCCACCATTTTGACGGTTTCTAAAATCTCGCCGGATTGAATACTCATGGCTCTCCCTCCGACTTAAATACGGTGCATGGCTTGGAAAATTTCTTCGTTTTGCATGCGGATATCAAGCGCGAGTTTTTTGCTCTCTTCCGCAAACAAATCCAAAACCTCTTGACGCGATTTGGTGCATTTTGAAGTGTCCACCAAAATAATCATGGTAAAAAAATCGTCCATCAGCTGCTGGCTGATGTTGAGAATATTGATTTGGTTTTCCGCTAAAATTTTGGAAACGTCGTACACAATGCCCACACGGTCTTTACCGATGACGGTGATGACTGAATTGTTCATAACGCTGTTTCTCCTCATAGGATATTTGAAAAGTGTTGACAATTATAACACTCAGGCCGTCTGAAAAACTGTTTCAGACGGCCTGAGTATTCAAATTTCAATTTTAATTATCGCCCTGCTTTCAAAGCCTGCCACAGGCGAACGCTGAGTTTACTCGCATCGGTTGACTTGGGAGAGACGATGAAACTTTTTTCCATCAATTCTTTGCTTGGGAAAATCGATTCGTCAGAGGTGTATTTTTCATCCATCAAATCCCGCGCCGGACGGCTGGCCGGAGCATAAGTTACATAGTTGCCGTTTTTGGCCGCCGTTTCCGGATTGAGCGTGTGATTGATGTATTTGTGTGCATTGGCCACGTTTTGCGCATCACGCGGAATCATCAGCGAATCCACCCAAATACCGACGCCGTTTTTCGGTGTCAATACTTCGATTTCTACGCCGTTTCCGGCTTCTTTGGCACGGGTTTTGGCAATATTGAGGTCGCCGCCATAGCCTACCGATACGCAAAGGTTGCCGGCCGCCATATCGTCGATATAGCCCGACGAGGTAAAGCGTTTGATGTCGGGACGCACTTTTTTCATCATATCGACGGCGGCTTTGATGTCCTCAGGGTTTTCGCTGTTCGGGTCTTTGCCCAAATAATGCAAAGCCAAAGGAATCTGCTCGATGGCGCTGTCGAAATAGCTGATGCCGCAGGATTTCAGTTTTCGGGTGTATTCAGGGTTGAACACCAAATCCCATTCGTTTTCAGGCAGCTTGTCCGTACCCAAAGCCTTTTGAACCTGCTGCTTGTTAATCGCCAGCGTATTGATGCCCCAGAAATAAGGGACGGCATATTCGTTGCCCGGATCGACGGTTTCCATCATTTTCAACAAATCGGGATCGATATTGGCGTAATCGGGAATTTGCGATTTATCGATTTTTTGATATGCGCCGGCTTTAATCTGGCGGCCGACATTGGCAATAGACGGCGCAACCAGGTCATAACCCGACTTGCCGGTCAGTAGCTTGGCTTCCAGCGCTTCGTTGCTGTCGTAGTAATCGTAGCGGACGTTGATATGCGTTTTGTTTTCAAACGCAGACAGCGTGGCCGGATCGACATAATCCGACCAGTTGTAGATATTGAGTTTATCGGTTTGGGAAGAGGAAGTTTGCGATGCGGAAGATTCTGCGGCGGTTCCTTGTCCGCCGCTGCACGCAGTCAAGACGAGGCTCAAGATTGCCGCCGCCATCAAAGATTTTTTCATGGTTTCAGACCTTTTGTTCGGGGGGTAAAAATATTGCAGCGGTGGCAGATGCCACTTACAAAAGGGAAACTGTGGGGGCGGCCGGCATGTGTCCTTTGCCCTTGATTCAGCAAGGTTCGCATTAAACGGCAAAAAGCTTTTGAATGCAAGACCTTAAAGCAGAAAAAATTCTCCCTTTTCAGACGGCCTGAAGCTATGGTTTTATTCATAAACAACATTTTTTCAGAAACGGTTTCATGCCGTCTGGAAAAAACTGTGTGCTTATTCAGACGGCCTCAAGATTTGTCAAAACCGCCCAATTTGTGGGAAAATTGCACGATTGAATTTAATGAAGGGCGACCCCGTGTTAGACAGAGAAGGCTATCGCCCCAATGTCGGTATTATCCTGATTAACGAACGTAACGAAGTCTTTTGGGGCAAACGCGTACGCGAACATTCTTGGCAGTTTCCGCAAGGCGGCATCAAGCCGGGCGAAAGCCCTGAGACCGCCATGTACCGCGAGTTGTACGAAGAAGTCGGCCTGCTGCCGCAACATGTCAAAATTATCGGCCGCACGCGCGACTGGCTGCGCTATGACGTGCCCAGCCACTGGGTGCGCCGCGAATGGCGCGGTTCGTATCGCGGACAAAAACAGATTTGGTATCTTTTGCGTTTGGTCGGCCGCGACAGCGACGTCAACCTCCGCGCCTGCCACCATCCTGAATTTGACGGCTGGCGCTGGCACCAATACTGGGCGCCGGTTGACGAAGTCATCGACTTCAAGCGCGGCGTGTATTTGGGCGCATTGACCGAACTTTCCCGTTTCTTGCGCGGCATAGAAAGCTATGAAGAATTTATCCGTCGCAATCCAATAGAAAACCTATAACCCCAACGCTTTCAGGCCGTCTGAAAGCGTTGTTTTTCTTCCTTTCAGACGGCCTTTACATTATTCCTATGGCTAAAAACAATCAATACAGCGAATCCAGCATTACCGTCCTCAAAGGTTTGGAGCCGGTCAAAGAACGTCCCGGCATGTACACCCGTACCGACAGCCCGACCCATATCTGTCAGGAAGTGATTGATAACGCGGCGGACGAAGCGTTGGGTGGTTTCGCGACTGAAATTGACGTGCAAATTCATGAAGACGGTTCGCTTTCCGTGCGCGACAACGGCCGCGGTATTCCCGTCGGGCTGCACCCTGAAGAAGGCGTACCCGTAGTCGAACTCGTGTTCACCCGTCTGCACGCAGGTGGCAAGTTCAATAAAAAAGACGGCGGCAGCGCGTATGCCTTTTCGGGCGGTCTGCACGGCGTCGGCGTATCCGTGACCAACGCCCTCTCCACCCGCCTTGAGGTAACGGTCAAGCGCGAAGGCAAAATCCACCGCATCGTCTTTTCCGGTGGCGACGTCATTGAACCTTTGACTGAAGTGGGCAAATGCGCCGTCAAAGACAGCGGCACCGAAGTGCGCGTGTGGCCGGACGGCAAATATTTTGAAAGCCCGAATTACAGCATTCCCGAACTCGAGCGCTTATTGCGCGCCAAAGCTGTATTGCTGCCCGGCGTGCGCGTTTCCCTGACCCGTCCGGTTAAAGGCGAAGACGAAGCATACACCCAAACTTGGCACTACCCGGACGGCCTGAAAAGCTATCTGACCGACCTGATTGCCGATGCGCAAGAAGCCGTGCCTATCTTCTCTTGTGAAAACTACATTTCAGACGGCCACAACGGCGATTTCAGCATCGGCGAAGGCGCCGCATTTGCCCTGACTTGGCTGGAAGAAGGCTCTTGCGCCAACGAAAGCTACGTCAACCTCATCCCTACTCCGTTGGGCGGCACGCACGAAGCGGGCTTGAAACAAGCCGTGTTCAACGCCGTCAACAACTTCATCAACCTGCACAACCTCCTACCGCGCGGCGTGAAAGTACAAAGCGACGATGTGTTCGGCAAAACCGCCTTCGTCCTCTCCGCCCGCGTCCTCGACCCGCAGTTCCAAGGTCAGACCAAAGACAAACTGACCAACCGCGACGCATTGAAACTCGTTGCCGCCGTATCGGGCGACCCTCTGGAATTGTGGCTGAACCAAAACGTGGACTTCGGCAAAAAAATCGCCGAACTCGCCATCCGTCAGGCACAAGCGCGGATGCGTTCGGTTAAAAAGATTGAAAAGAAAAAAGGCAGCGGCGTCGCCGTCCTGCCCGGCAAACTGACCGACTGCGAAAGCGAAGACATCCGCGAAAATGAACTCTTCCTCGTCGAAGGCGATTCCGCCGGCGGCTCCGCCAAACTCGCCCGCGACAAAGCCACACAAGCGATTTTGCCCCTGCGCGGCAAAGTGCTCAACAGCTTTGAAGTCCACCCTGACCAACTCTTCGGCAACGCCGAAATCCACGACATTTCCGTCGCCATCGGCGTTGATCCGCACGGCATCAACGACAATCCCGATTTAAGCGGCCTGCGTTACGGCAAAATCGCCATCTTGTCCGATGCCGACGTGGACGGCTCGCATATTCAGGTTTTGCTGTTGACCCTGTTCTACCGCCACTTCCCGAAACTGATTGCCGACGGACACATCTACGTCGCCCAGCCGCCGCTGTTCCGCGTCGATGTCAACGCACAAGGCAAGAGCAAACCCGCCCGCAAATTCTATGCCCTCGACCAAAACGAACTCGACAGCATTTTGGAGCGGCTGCAAAAAGAAGGCGTTAAAGAAACTGCCTATTCCATCAGCCGTTTCAAAGGCTTGGGCGAGATGAACCCCGACCAGCTCAAAGACACCACCATGCACCCCGACACCCGCCGCCTGTTGCAGGTACAAATCCCCGAAGGCGCAGATGACGAAACACGCGACATCTTCGTCAAACTGATGGGCAAAGGCGAAGCCGCCGCCCGCCGCGCATGGATGGAAAAAGAAGGCGATACGGCAGAATTGGATATTTAATCCATTGTTTCAATAGAATAAAGGCCGTCTGAAACTTTAAAAGTTTCAGACGGCCTTTTTTAAAACATAAGAAAATTAAGATTAAACAGTATTTCAATTTCAATACACTGTGGTTATTTACCTGTTTCTATTTTCGTGGCTTAATTGTGCCTTTATAAGACAAACAAAAAAGCACTGATATAATCAGTGCTTTTTAAATAATGGCGCGGCGGACGGGGCTCGAACCCGCGACCCCCGGCGTGACAGGCCGGTACTCTAACCAACTGAGCTACCACCGCGCATCCACTGTCAAAGACAATGAAAAGGAAAGTGGTGGGTGATGACGGAGTCGAACCGCCGACATTCTGCTTGTAAGGCAGACGCTCTACCAACTGAGCTAATCACCCGATAAGCCGACATTAAATCAAAAAATCAGATTACGCGCAAGGTTTTTATTTAAATAAAAACATATCCCATTGAAAGAATATAGAATATTTTATTTAACAATAAAAATAACCGTTATGCCCGTCTATCAATCGAAAATCAAATGCCCCAATTTATCCGCTTTAGTATGCAGATAACGCTCATTTTCCACATTTTCGCCGACATGTAATGCAATCCGTTCGACCACATTAATGCCGGAATCTTTCAACGTTTGAATTTTCTCAGGGTTATTAGTCAGCAACCTGACTTCACGAATATGCAGATAATCATAAATCTGCTTGGCCAAAGTAAAGTCGCGCGCATCCACAGGAAGGCCGAGTGCAACATTGGCCTCAACCGTATCCAAGCCTTGGTCTTGCAGACGATACGCACGGATTTTGTTTATCAAACCAATGCCCCTGCCTTCTTGGCGCAAATATACGATAACACCGCGCCCTTCTTTCTGAACAGCCTGCATTGCCGCTTGAAGCTGAGGGCCGCAATCACATTTCACCGAAAATAAAGCATCGCCGGTCAAGCACTCGGAATGGATACGTGACAACACAGGCAGGCCGTCTGAAACATCGCCCATCGTCAATGCGACATGTTCCTGCCCACCCTCTTCTTCGAAGCCGTGCATCGTAAATTCACCCCATTCCGTAGGCAAACGGCATGACGCGACAAACTTCAACGCGTTACTCATTTTCCGCTTCCTCGTTTTCAGCCACACCCAAGAGGTTTTTCAAAGGTTCTGCCAAGGCTAATGCAAGGGCAATCCAGGCCATCAACACTTCGTCAGGCGCACCGTCCTTGACATCAAATTCAGCATGTACCACGCCTAAAACTGCACCGCTGGGCATACAGACAGGAACAGAAATCTGACTCAAACCGGGATGATTGCGTTCGGCCGACAATTCACCAATTTCCTGCCAATACGCCACATTCTGACAAACATTCATCCAACCGCTTTGCGCCGTACGCACAGCCAAAAAAGCCTGCCCGGTCGGCTCATCAATTGGAATCACATTTTCCAACGGCACGCCCCAACGGCTCAGACGAACCAGCGACAACGCGCCATCTTTCGGAAACGCTGTATAAACCGCTGCACTTTTCAAATGCTCGGTGCGCTCGGCAACCGAATCCAAAGCCATAAAAATCTGTTTCAGCAACCATTCATGTTCGGCATCGACATAATCCGCCAACTGCCAACCATTTTCAGACGGCCACAAAATCGAACGCTCAACCGAAGCATTGCCCATTTTAATCACAGCCTGGGCAGTCAAATAAGCAACATGTATCTCATCCGCAGGCAGCTTCAAACCTTGCGTCTGCAAAAAATCTTTAATCAATAAAGCAGGCATCAGCCCTTCCTCACCAAATGGAAAGTTGAGGCCGTCTGAAAACAAACCCTGCTTTCAGACGGCCGGAATTAAGTCATTATATAAGGGATAAACCGACAAATTCAAGCAAACAAGACTTTGCGCCCCCATTAATCTTGTGTATAATTCACGATTCAAATTAGTGCGGACGTGGCGAAATTGGTAGACGCACCAGATTTAGGTTCTGGCGCCGCGAGGTGTGAGAGTTCGAGTCTCTCCGTCCGCACCACACTCAAAATGAGCAGCTTTCGAGCTGCTTTTTTTACATCTATTCCACTATATACCCAAAATCAAAACTGCTTTTAATTTTTTGACCTTTGCAAAAAAGGGGTTTATTTGTGGGTATAACAGACGTTTCCATTTTATCTTTCAGACGGCCTATCATTTATGTTGAATCCATCGCAAAAACTTGTCGAGTTGGTCCGTATCCTTGAAGAGCGTGCCTATATTTTTCCGGGAGATCCTGTTCAGGCGACGGAAGCGTTGCGACATATTGACGGCGGCAATGAGGAAAAACTGATACGCCGCGCTCAAATTATCGACCGCGACAAGCATTTGAAATATGTGTTGCAACAGGTGGAGACAGGCTCGTTTTGGCTTTGGATTGTTGCGGCGACGTTGTTGTTTACGGTCGGTTTTTCCAGCACTTATCTGTTGATGGACCATCAGGGGCTAAACTTTTTTCTGGTGTTGGCCGGAATTTTGGGCACGAATACGGTCATGCTGCTGGTGTGGCTGGCGACTTTATTCCTGCGTTTGAAAAATGTGCACTTTATCAGCAGTCCGGCAACTTGGTTCCGAGGTAAAGACCCGGTCAATCAGGCTATTTTGCGGCTTTACATGGACGAATGGCGCAAACCGCAAACGCGTTGGCTGATTGGCGCAACCTCACACAGTCTGTGGCTTTGTACGCTGTCGGGAATGTTGGTTTCTGTTTTGCTGCTGCTTTTGGTGCGTCAATATACGTTCAACTGGGAAAGTACGCTGTTGAGCAATACGGCATTGGTGAAAACGGTTGAGGCTTTATCATGGTTGCCGGAACGTTTGGGCTTTCCTGTTCCAGACAGTCAGGCCGTAATTGCAGGCCGTCTGAACAATCATATCGAAGATGCACGCGCTTGGGCGGGTTTACTCATCGGCAGCATTATCTGCTATGGCATTCTGCCGCGCTTGCTTGCTTGGCTGGCTTGCAAGATTACTTTAAAAACCCTGCGCGAACGTTTGGATTTGAATCAGCCCTACTATCAAAACATTCTCCGCACATGGCAAACGAAGATTGTCGATATCGATGACTTTCAGGAAAACATCGTTCCCGTTTCATCCAAAATTACGCTGAATAATGCGCCCAAATGGGCTGTTACACTGGAAACGGAATGGCCTGATCCGCTTTGGTTTTCCGGCGTTTTGGCGCAAGAATGGATAGACAAAGGCGTAGTCGCCGGCAGAAAAGATTTGGAACAATTGGAAGCCGAATTGAAACAAACTCCGGCGCAACTTCTCATCGGCGTACGCACGCAAACTGTTCCCGATCGCGGCATTTTGCGTCAAATCAGCCGCTTGGCCGAAGCTACGGATGGCGGCGTTATCATTCAACTTTTGAATCAAGACAGTTTCTCTGAAGATTTGGATACCAAACTGGATTATTGGCGCGATGCGCTGGCAGAAAGAAACATTGCCTGGCTGGAGCCGACCCGTTTGGCACAAGAAAAACGGCAAAGCGCTATTTGACAGATAAACCGAAGGCCGTCTGAAACCTGATGTTTGTGTTTCAGACGGCCTTATTTATTGTTGAGGATTCATCTTAATGAGGTTCGTGGTGATGCTCTTGATGATGTTTGGGCTTCGGTGCGTGGTGTTTGGCTTTAGGTGCAGGTTTTTTCATTTTGTGCGGTTTGGCTTTTTTGTGCATACGTTCTTGTTTCGGATGCATTTCGTGTTTGCCATGCGCAGAAGCGACAGGAGCCAATACCAAGCCGGCAGCGGCAACCATCAAAGATGGTCATTTGAATCAGTTTTTTCATATTTATCTTCTTTCAAGAGGTTGATTTGAGGTAAAAATAAGCATTTATTCGCACTCAAGCGATGGACAAATATTAATGGCTTTGACTGTCAGCTGCTGTCTGCATTCGGCGAAATCTGTTCAAAATTCAGCAATAGAAGTATGGCAACGCGATGATGTAGCAAGGTTTTGAAAGTTTACCGTCAACTTTGACAAAGCGTCTTTACACATTCCCCAAACAACAAAAAGCGCGAACCTTTCGATTCGCGCTTTTTTCAGACAGCATCAATTATTTTTTGTCGTCTTTTACTTCTTCAAAGTCGGCATCTACAACGTCGTCGTCTTTCTTAGCAGAAGACTCGGCTTGTGCGCCCTCGCCTGCTTGTGCTTCGGCTTGCGCTTGAGCGTAAACCATTTCGCCCAGTTTTTGGCTGGCTGTACCCAAAGCTTCGGCTTTAGCATCGATAGCGGCTTTGTCGTCGCCTTTAACGGCTTCTTCAGCTTCTTTCAACGCAGCTTCGATTTTTTCTTTCTCGGCAGCGTCGAGTTTGTCGCCGTAGTCGGCCAAAGATTTTTTCACGGAGTGAATCAGGGCTTCGGCTTGGTTGCGTGAAGCGACCAATTCAGTCAGTTTTTTATCTTCTTCAGCGTTGGCTTCGGCATCTTTCACCATACGTTCGATTTCTTCTTCGCTCAAACCTGAAGAACCTTGGATGGTGATGTTGGCGGCTTTGCCGGTGCCTTTGTCTTTGGCAGAAACGTGCAAGATACCGTTGGCGTCGATGTCGAAAGTAACTTCAATTTGAGGCATACCGCGTGGTGCAGGTGCGATGTCGGTCAAGTTGAACTGACCCAAAGACTTGTTGGCAGAAGCGCGTTCGCGTTCGCCTTGCAGCACATGGATGGTTACAGCGCTTTGGTTGTCTTCGGCAGTAGAGAACACTTGAGACGCTTTAGTCGGAATAGTAGTGTTCTTTTGAATCAACTTGGTCATCACGCCGCCCATGGTTTCGATACCCAAGGACAGAGGGGTTACGTCCAGCAGCAATACGTCGCTGCGGCCGCCGCTCAATACTTCGCCTTGAATTGCTGCGCCTACGGCAACGGCTTCGTCAGGGTTCACGTCTTTACGAGGCTCTTTGCCGAAGAAGTCTCGAACGGCTTCTTGTACTTTCGGCATACGGGACTGACCGCCGACCAAAATCACGTCGTCGATGTCGCTGGTGCTCAAGCCGGCATCTTTCAATGCGATTTTGCAAGGCTCGATAGAACGTTGAATCAAATCTTCAACCAGGCTTTCGAATTTGGCACGGGTAATTTTCATAGCCAAGTGTTTCGGACCGGTTGCGTCCATAGTAATGTACGGCAGGTTGATTTCGGTTTGCTGACCGCTGGACAATTCGATTTTGGCTTTCTCGGCAGCTTCTTTCAGGCGTTGCAGAGCCATGACGTCTTGTTTCAAATCAATGCCTTGTTCTTTTTTGAACTCGTCAATGATGTAGTCGATCAAGCGTTGGTCGAAGTCTTCACCGCCCAAGAAGGTGTCGCCGTTGGTTGCCAATACTTCAAATTGTTTGTCGCCGTCGATGTTGGCGATTTCGATGATGGAAATATCGAAAGTACCACCACCCAAGTCATACACGGCGATTTTACGGTCTTTGCTGTCGCCTTTGTCCATACCGAATGCCAAAGCGGCTGCGGTCGGTTCGTTGATGATGCGTTTTACTTCTAAACCCGCGATACGGCCTGCGTCTTTAGTCGCTTGACGTTGGCTGTCGTTGAAGTAGGCAGGAACGGTAATCACGGCTTCGGTTACTTTTTCGCCCAAGTAAGCCTCGGCTGCTTCTTTCATTTTACGCAAAACTTCTGCGGAAATTTGAGGAGGAGACAGCTCTTTGCCTTGTGCTTTCACCCATGCGTCGCCGTTGTTGGCTTTGATGATTTCAAAAGGCATGGATTCGATGTCGCGTTGTACTTCTTTGTCTTCAAATTTGTGGCCGATCAAACGTTTGGCCGCGTAAATAGTGTTTTTAGCGTTGGTTACCGCTTGGCGTTTTGCAGGCGCGCCGACGAGGATTTCGCCGCCGTCCAAATAAGCGATAACGGAAGGAGTGGTGCGTGCACCTTCTGCGTTTTCGATTACTTTGGTTTGACCGTTTTCAGAAATGGCCAAACAAGAGTTGGTTGTACCTAAGTCAATACCGATTACTTTTGCCATATTATGTTGCTCCTAAATAAACTTTTCTTAATTAATAATCCTGTGGAACATTTCGTTCCGATGGCTTGTAAATAAGGTTGCTTCATTTTTTTTCAAGGCCTATTTTGAATTTTTTTTAAGATTAAATTCAAGTGCTTGATTTATTTATCCACAAGCCGTTTATTCTTTTTTCAGACGGCCCGGTTTTCATTTTCCGATTCCGGTTTATCGGAATGATTTTCCAATAGCGGAACATCGGGTTTTGAAACCGGATAAGGCCGTCTGAAGATTTTATGCTTGATAAACTTTATCAAGCGATGCCTTCAATCTTCTTTTTTCGCCACGACAACCATTGCAGGACGCAGCACGCGGTCGGCCAATGTATAACCTTTTTTCATCACGCTGACGATGGTATTCGGCTCTTGCTCGCTGACGACTGCCTGCATCGCTTGATGTTGGTGCGGATCGAGTTTGTCGCCCGGCTGCGGATTGATTTCTTTAATGTGTGTGGTATCAAATGCTTTTTGCAGCTCGTTCAAAGTCATTTGCACGCCCATTTTCAGCGCATCGAAATTGCCGCTTTGGTCCAGCAGCGCCATTTCGAGATAATCTTTAACCGGCAACATTTCTGCTGCAAATTTTTGTCCGGCGAATTTATGGGTGTCGGCGATTTCCTGCTGATGGCGACGGCGCAGGTTTTGCTCGTTTGCCAGACCGCGCAATTCGCTGTCTTTGAGCTGGCCTTCCAACTCGGCGACACGCGCCTGAAGTTCTTCGTAAGTCGGTTCTGCTTGTTCGGTTTCAACGGTTTCGGCAGTTTCTACGGCTGCCGTTTCTTCTGCTTCGTGTTGATGTTGTTCGTTATGCTCCGTCATTTCTGACATCCTTTTAGCGTGTTGATATTCGATGTTTCATATATAAGGCCGTCTGAAAAAACTTCAAGCATTTGAATGCCGATTATCAAATGCCTTGTTAAAAGACGTTGGAAAACGGTAAGATAGCCATCTGATTGTATTCTTCAGACGGCCTCAAACATGAAAAAAGACCATTTGAATTCAACTGATTTTAATCTGTGGCACACCATCCGCGAAGAAACCGAAACCGCCGCCGCGGCCGAACCGATGCTGGCGAGCTTCCTGCATCAAACCGTATTGCGCCACCAGTCTCTCGATTCGGTATTGGCCTACCATCTTTCCAGCAAGCTCGGCAGTCCGATTATGGACGTACGTGCGCTGTTTGAAATTTATCAGCAGGCTTTAAGTGCGGACACCCGCATCAGCAAATGTGTCGAGGCCGACTTGAAAGCTATTTACGAGCGCGACCCGGCTTGTGATGAATATTCGCTGCCGCTGTTGTATTTCAAAGGTTTCCACGCCGTACAGGCACACCGCATCAACCACTGGCTTTATCAAAACGGCCGCAAAACGCTGGCGTATTTCCTGCAAAACCGCATGTCGGAAGTGTTCGGCGTCGATATCCACCCGGCCGCCCGTTTCGGTCATGGTTTAATGCTCGACCATGCCACCGGTTTTGTCGCCGGCGAAACCGCCGTCTTAGGCAATAATATTTCCATCCTCCACGGCGTAACGCTGGGCGGCTCGGGCAAAGAAAGCGGCGACCGACACCCGAAAATCGGCGACGGCGTGATGATTGGTGCGAACGCTTCGATTTTGGGCAACATCCGCATCGGCAAAAATGCCAAAATCGGCGCAGGCAGCGTGGTGGTTGCCGACGTACCGTCTTCGATTACCGTTGTCGGCGTACCGGCCAAACCGGTCGGCCGCTCTTCCAAAACTCCGTCTGCCGATATGGATCAAAGCATTCAATTATCATCTACGGATTTTGTGATTTAAACCGTCTGTCATTAAAAAGGCCGTCTGAAAAAACAAATCTTTCAGACGGCCTTTTTATGTTTTGAATCTTGGCGTCAACCGCGTTTGCGCAAGGCTTCCAAATGCGTTTTAACCTGCTCGACTTTCTCTTCGGTAAACAGCTTGGCAATGTTTTTCCAAATGCTGTGATAACCGTAAGGCCCATGTTGCATTTCGGCTTTTGCTTCTTCCACCGGCCAGCCTTGATAGATGATGCGGTACATTCCGGCAATCAAACCGGTACGGTCCGCACCGTGATAACAATGGATAAGTACCGCGCCGTTTTGCTGTTGTTTTTCAATCAGGTATAGGATTTCCGCAATCTCTTTCGGCTTAATGCTCCATGACAGCAACGGACGGTTTAACAAGGTCAAACCATACGCCTTCAAATGGTCGTCATCGTTTCGGTCGAAAAAGCGCAGGTTGATCACGCTTTGAATGCCCAGCTTGACAATGGCTTCTCCATCTTCGGCAACGGGCTGCTCGCTGCGGTAAAGCTTGTCATCGATGCGATAAAGGTTGGCATCGTGTTTAATGGGTGTTGCCCACCGTTCGGGCTGAAAGGCTTGGCCGCCGTTATCCGGCGGCGCAGATAAACAGGCAACGGGCAAGCCGGAAGCGAGAAGGCACAATAAAAGACGGCGCATAAAATTCCTGTATGAAAATCAATGGGAAAACAAATATCGAAAGATTTTATCAAAACCCGTCCGGATATTCTATCCGCGCAAACCGCGTTACAATAAAGCCTCTTTTTTCAGACGGCCTTTCATCATGACCTGCCTTGCTTGGAACACCACACCCGCCCTTGCTACCCTTTGCCGCGCCATCAAACAACATACCGCGCCGCTTTATTTGATTGTCTGCCTGCCTGAAAACCATATTCCCGATTTTCCATTATCGAATCAGCCATCCGAGCTTGAAGGCCGTCTGAACAACCGCCTCGTTCAAGCCATGAAATGCCTTCAGTTCAACAGCGTCAATGTTTTGGAAAACCTATTGCCTGACGTGCATCTTTGGCTGGTTCCGCCACACCGCGCCGACCGCTTGCACGAACATTTCCCTCATATCGAATGGCAAACCGAAGCCATACCCCAATCCACCCCAACTCCCCTAAAACCTTGGTTCAGACGGCCTGAACATCAAGCCATGCCCGAACACGTCCTGATTATCGGCGCAGGCATTGCCGGCGCAGCGACCGCACGCAAACTGGCGGAACACGGCGTACGCGTTACCGTTTTAGAGGCCGAAAAAGCAGCACAGGCAGGCAGCGGCAACCGCCAAGGCTTGCTCTACGCCAAAATCTCGCCACACGATACCGAACAAACCGAGCTGCTGCTGACAGGCTACGGCTACACGCGCCGATTGTTGGAAAACTTGCTGCCCGATTCCGACGTATGGGGCGGAGACGGCGTATTGCATTTGAATTTTGACGACAGCGAACGCAAACGCAATCAGGCCTTGGGTTTGCAACACCAGCATAAACACCTTTACCGCAGCGTATCTGCCGAAGAAGCCGCACACATTGCAGGCATAAACGTATTTTCAGACGGCCTTTACTGGCCGCAAGGCGTATGGCTGAATCCGCCCGCCGTCGTGCATGCCTTATTGAACCATCCGCTGATCGAGTTACACGAACACTCGCCGCTGACCGCTGTATCGCATGACGGCGCACAATGGACGGCACACACGCCAAATACGCATTTCAATGCCAGCCATATCGTTTACTGTATGGGTGCGCACAGCCCGAATGCCGCCGACACCAACGTCTCCGCCCTGCCTTTCCGCCAAATCCGCGGCCAAACCGGTGTTGTGTCCGCCAGCCCGTTTTCACAAAAGCTGCATTGCGCCATTTCCGGCGAAAGCTACATCAGCCCGAGCTGGCAAGGCCGCCACTGCTACGGCGCGACATTTGTCCTCAACAGCAACGATGAAACTTGGTATCCGCACGAAGAAGCCGACAACCGTGCCGCCCTGCACCAGCTCAATCCGCTATTGGCACAATCCCTGTTTTCAGACGGCCTGCAAACTCCCCCGCTCCAATCCACACAAGGCCATGCCGCCCTACGTTGCGACAGCCTCGACCACTTGCCCGTTGTCGGCGCACTCGGCGACATCGCCGCCATGCAGTCCGCCTACGCCAAGCTGGCATTGGACAAAAACTACCGCCTCGACAATATCACCTGCCCTTACCTGCACCATGCCTACATCAATACGGCACACGGCACACGCGGCCTGGCGACAGCCCCCATCTGCGCCGCCGCCATTGCAGCCGAAATACTCGGTTTGCCGCATCCGCTATCGCAAAGGCTGAGAACCGCGCTACACCCCAACCGCGCCATCATCCGCGCGATTGTTCGGCAGCAGCCGTTGTTATCCGTTTAAAATTTTCGTTTTAAATAAAAAAGGCCGTCTGAAAGTCATCAAAACTTTCAGACGGCCTTTGGCTATCCGTTAACTACTTAGAATTTCCATTCCAGCGATACAGCGTAATTGCGGCCTGGGGCGCGATAGCGGTCTAAGCCTTTGCCATCGCGGTCAACGCCGTTGGTGGTGCTATAGCTGTACAGGCCGCGCAGGGAGTCCCAAGTGGTGTATTTGCGGTTGAACATATTGTATACGCCGGCACGCAAAGTCAGGTTTTTAGCCGGTTTGTAGAAGCCGTACATATCAAACACATAAGCCGATTTGTTCAGCCATGGATAATCTACTACTTTTTCTTGCAAAGGCGTACCCCAACCGGTGTTTTCAAACACGGTGTACTGCGCATCTTTAGCTTTTTTCGCACCCAAATAAGTCAGGCGGGAGAACACACCCCATTTTTCGCTCGGGCTTTCGTAATCGACACCGGCAATCACTTTCAGAGGCTGAGTGGACAGCAGGCTGTTGTTGCCTGACAGTTTGCTCTTCGCGTAACCGACAGAACCAAACAATTTCCAGCCTTCAGGTACAAAAGAAACCACTTGACCTAAATTCAGACGGCCTGTCAGCTCAAGACCACGGATTCGGGCCTTGTCGATGTTTTGCATCTGCCATTCCAGTTTTTCGGAATAAGGATTGCTACAAATACCATAGTAGTAATTCATCTGAGTACAGCCGACATCGCCGCTGGTGGTCAGCTTCTGCTCTTCAGACAAGAAGTTGCGGTAATTGCTTTGATACAGGTTGGCATCCAAAGTACCTTTTTCGCTGCGGCCTTGCAGAGAAAGGGTATGGGTGGTGCTGCGCTCGGCTTTCAGGTTCGGATTAGGCAACCAGGTACCTGAGCCGTGGTTGTAAGTGAAATACACTTCAGACGCATTCGGCACGCGGAAACCGGAAGTTACATCGTAACCCAAACGCCATGTCTGACTCAGCTGTGCAGCCAAGCCGACAAAACCGCTCCAGCCTTTATAAGTGTTGGCTGCAGGTGGTGTTTTGTCACAAGCATGACACTCGGCATTCAGTTGCTGCGGCGTCATTTTGGTGTAGTCGTAACGGATACCTGCGCGGCTGCTGAACACGTCGTTCCATTGGATTTGGTCAGACAGCGAGAAACCGTAGTTGTTGGTTTTCACCGGATGCTGAATCGTGCTGGTCGTGCGCAAAATACGGCCGCTGAAGTAGTAATCGTCGCGGTTTAAGTTTTCAAACTCACGTTGGCTGGCAAATGTTTTAAACGACAGGCGGTGTTGCCCGCCCAGTTGCAACGGCTGGCTGTCCATACGCAGCGTAATGCGTTTGAAGGTTGTATCCATGCTGCGGTTGTAGATTTCGTCCAAATCCTTCTGGTTGTAGTTGCGCGTCCAGGTGGAATAATCCATCGGGAACGAGCCTTTGTAGTTAACCGCCGCCACTTTGGTTTTCTGATAATCGAAGTCCGCTTTCAACAACGACAACCAATTCGAATCGGGCGTCCACTCGTAAAACAGGTTGGCATTGCGCCGTCTGTTTACGTCATCGGCTTCGCGCCAAGAAGAAGCGGTCAGGTTATAAGACTCTTCAGTCGTGTAATTGTGGCCCTGCTGACCGTTGAGCGATGCGCCGATACGGTGGTTATCGTTGATTTGATAAGCAATCTTACCCAAGAAGCTGTGGTATTTATGTTTGGACGGATCAGGAATACCGCGCGCAGAACCACGGATATTCGCTCCGCTGCCGGCGCCCTCTACCGGATAGCCACGCTCGCCCGCACTTTCGGTCTCATGACCGCGACGTTGCGAATACAGCAAAGCAGCATCCACGCGGTCGTTGCTCACGCCGAAACCGAATGTATTTGTCCATTCGCGGTTGCGGCTGCTGTAACCGTTTTTCATCATCACGCCAAATTGACGCTCAGGCAACAGCAAATCATGACCTTGCAGTGTTTGGTAATTCACGCCGCCACCCAATGCACCGCTGCCGGTATTGAAAGAGTCTGCGCCCTTCACAATTTCGATGTTGCGTACGAGTTCAGGGTCGATAGACAAACGTGAGCTGTTGAAGTTGCCATAACGGGCATACAGCGAGTTTTCTTCAGAATCAGGCAGGCTCACGCCGTCAATGCTGACACCGACACGGTTGCCTTCCACGCCGCGCACAGCAAAGCCTTTTTGATGGCGGCCGCTGTCGCTCAGGCCGACGTCGGTGGAGTAACGCACCAAATCTTTGTTGTCGCGTATCATTTCCTGTTGAATGCGGCCGAGATTGACACGTTCCACGGTTGCAGGCGCATTACGCTGGCCTTTAACGCGGACTTCTTTTATCTCTGCTTTAACGGGTGTGGTTTCGGTTGCAGCTTCATCCGCTGCCAAGACTGGATTGCCGAAAATACTGCCGACCAGCGCGGCAATAGGAAGCATGTGTAATGGTTTCATATTATCAACTCAAGGTGTAATGGATTGTTCATCCATCAGTTAATGCATAATAAATTTTCTGATAATCATTAATATTTAATAAGACAGCAACCCGTACAAATAAATCTGTGTCGTGTAATTAAAGGTCTCTGCAAACATCCATGCCGAGACCTTGTTTGTTTCATTATTTTTAATGTCTGTGCGGCATCATGCCTTCGGGGGCTTCTGTGCCTTCCGGCAAACCGAAGGTTTCACGCAGAATCACTTTATAGAAGGCAAACGCTTCCTGCGCGCCTTGAATGGCTTCTGCTTCGGCTTCCGGAGTTAAGTTCAGGGCATTCAGGTGCTCGACGAAGGCGCGCCAGTGTTTGCCGCGGCCGTTGGGATGCGGGGCCAGGTGGCGTGCGCCGTGTTCGCCGTTGTATTCGAGTTTTTGAGCGTGTTTGAACAAGAAAGCAGCACCCAAATTTGAACCTTCGGCGCAATAGAGCCAGCCGATGGCTTTATTGCCTGTTTCATGCGGCAATTCTTTGTCGAATTTGTAAGGCTCTTCGCCCAAGTCTTTTAGGTCTTGGGTTACGGCATCGTAACGCGCCATGTATTCGAGTTCGGGAATGGCTTTGTTCAATTCGGCATCTTTATAGATGTGATCGACAGCTTTGTGGAAAACTGATTGGAGTTTCAAAAATTTGATGTAGTTTTCTTTGCTGACGAAAGGCTGGACAAACATAACCAAGTTATCAACGCTGTCGTGTGTAACTGTGGTTTGCTCTTTCAAGCGTTTGGCGAAAGTCAGCTCTTGTGTTTCACTCATGATGTTTCCTTTGAATAGGGGGCAAACGGCTTCAGACGGCCTCTATTGTTTTGAAATGCCGTCTTCTTTGAAAAAATCGTTTTAAAAATAAAGAATGTAACTTTTTAAATGCTTCCGGCTCAGTGTTGGCGTGCCTTTTGCAATTCAATAAGTCTCATCATTTTTTATAATTAGAATATATATCATTTTTATTTCAATGTCAATAAACTCAATTGGGTCTTATTAATAAAATCTAACGGCCCATAGCCAGCGTCTTCTGAAACCTTTGCTGCCTTTTCAGACGGCCTTCTTATGAAGCAGCCGCCATTCAACCAAATATCTGCTAAATTTGTGCTATCCTGCTGTTTTCATTTATAATGCGACACTCTTTGCACCTTCTTTACCCCCTGCCGAACCATGAAACGGATTCCTGCCTACCATCGCTGGTGGCGCTACAAGTCTTATCTTCCTGATGCGACGCTGCCTGCACATACGGTGGAATGCCCCGATTGCGGCTGCCGTATGGATATTCCGCGCCTGCGTCAGGGGCAGGAAGCGCATTGTCCGGTATGCAACCATGAAATCGTAGAGGTGGAAAACAATCCGTATATCGCGCCGATCGCCTATGCGCTGACAACCTTGATTCTGATGGCGTTTGCGTACAATATGGTGTATATCCGCGTCGATTTGTTCGGCGTGACATCGATTTTGTCGTTGCCGCAAATGATGCGGCTTTTGATTTCGCTGGATTATGGTTTTCTGGCGGAAGTGATGTTTATCCTTACTTTCGGTGCGCCTTTACTGTTTTTACTGCTCTGCCTGTATGTTTATACGGCTTTGATACGCGAAAAGGCCTACCCTGCGCTGCGCTTTGCGACGCGTGTATTGGTGCGGCTGCGTCATTGGATTATGGTGGATGTGTTTTTCATCTCCACTTTGGTGGCGTATATCAAGCTCTCGTCCGTTGCTACGGTAGAGTTCGGCTCGGCGTTTTATCTGATGTTTCCGCTGTCGGTCATGCTGATTCGGACTTCGGTATCGATTCCGCAGCATTGGGTTTATTATAAGATTCACCGTTTAACCGGCGGCCATGCGGTTCAGACGGCCTCTGAAGACAAAATCTGTTGCAGCCGCTGCCTGTATTTCCGCAATAAAGACGAGCAGCCTTGCGGCGTATGCGGCGCAGACTTATACCGCCGCCGCCCGAAAAGCCTGAGCATTTCGCTGGCGTTTTTAGTGGCGGCGTTTATCCTGTATTTCCCTGCCAACATCCTGCCGATTATGATTTCGTCCAACCCGACGGCTTTGGAGATCAATACGATTTTCAACGGCATTGTTTATATGTGGGACGAAGGCGACCGGTTGATTGCCGTGATTATCTTTAGTGCCAGTATTATGCTGCCGGTTTTGAAGATTATTGCGATGGCGGTTTTGATTTATTCCGCATACTTCAAACCTGTGATGAGCGCGGACAAAATGTCGGTTTTGTATCGGATTACCGAATCCATCGGCCGCTGGTCGATGATTGATATTTTTGTGATTATTCTTTTGATGAGTTCGTTCCACACCAATATGGCACGCGTCGTGCCGGGTGGTGCAGCGATTTACTTCTGCCTGGTCGTTATTTTGACCATGCTTTCTGCCTATTATTTCGATCCCCGTCTGATTTGGGACAAGCAACAGCAGCTTTCAGACGGCCTTGATTCTGACCAGACCTTAACACAATGAAAAAACACGATTCTTCACCCAATTATCACGCACCGGCGCGTGTCAAGAAAACCAATGTCTTCACGTCTGTCGTGTGGCTGATTCCGCTGATTGCGCTGATTGCCGGCGGCTGGCTTTTGGTTAAAGACATCCGCAACCGCGGCCCTGTCGTTACACTGTTGATGGACAGCGCGGAAGGCATCGAAGTCAACAACACCGTTATTAAAGTGTTGAATGTCGATGTCGGACGCGTTACCCGCATCAAATTGCGCGACGACCAAAAAGGCGTGGAAGTCACTGCGCAGCTCAGCGCCGATGCCAAAGACCTTATCCGCAGCGATACCCAATTTTGGGTGGTCAAACCGCGTATCGACCAAAGCGGCGTTACCGGCTTGGGCACTTTGCTTTCCGGTTCATATATTGCATTTACACCGGGCAAAAGCCAAGAAACCCAAGATGTGTTTGTCGTGCAGGACATTCCACCGATTGCCGCCATCGGCCAAAGCGGCCTGCGCCTGAATTTGATCGGCAAAAACGACCGCATCCTCAACGTCAGCAGCCCTGTTTTGTATGAAAACTTTATGGTCGGTCAAGTAGAAAGCGCGCATTTCGACCCGTCCGACCAAAGCGTGCATTACACCATTTTCATCCAAAGCCCCAACGACAAACTGATTAATTCGGAAAGCCGTTTCTGGTTGGAGAACGGCATCAATATCGAAACCACAGGCAGCGGCGTCAAACTCAACTCCGCCCCTCTGCCTGCCCTGCTGTCGGGCGCGATTTCGTTTGATTCGCCGAAAACCAAAAACAGTAAAAACGTCAAAAGCGAAGACAGCTTCACGCTTTATGACAGCCGCAGCGAAGTTGCCAACCTGCCTGACGACCGCTCGCTGTATTACACCGCGTTTTTCAAACAATCCGTACGCGGCCTGACTGCCGGTTCGCCTGTCGAGTACAAAGGCCTGAATGTCGGCGTGGTTTCCGATGTCCCTTATTTCGACCGCAACGACAGCCTGCACTTGTTTGAAAACGGTTGGATTCCCGTACGCATCCGCATCGAGCCTTCCCGTTTGGAAATCAATGCCGATGAACAAAGCAAAGAGCATTGGAAACAACAATTTCAGACGGCCTTAAACAAAGGCCTGACTGCCACCATCTCCAGCAACAACCTGCTGACCGGCAGCAAAATGATTGAGTTGAACGATCAGCCTTCCGCCTCGCCTAAGCTGCGACCGCATACCGTTTATGCAGGCGATACCGTTATCGCAACCCAAGGCGGCGGTTTGGACGATTTGCAGGCAAAAGTGGCCGACTTGTTAGACAAGTTCAACAATCTGCCATTGGATAAAACTGTTGCCGGCTTGAACGGTTCGCTTGCCGAGCTCAAGTCCACACTCAAATCTGCTAATGCCGCTTTAAGCTCCATCGACAAACTAGTCGGCAAACCGCAGACACAAAACATTCCGAACGAGTTGAACCAAACCCTGAAAGAATTGCGTCAAACCCTGCAAGGCGTATCGCCTCAATCGCCTATCTACGGCGACGTACAAAATACGCTGCAAAGTTTGGACAAAACCTTAAAAGACGTTCAACCCGTGATTAATACTTTGAAAGAAAAACCCAACGCGCTGATTTTCAACAGCAGCAGCAAAGACCCTATCCCGAAAGGAAGCCGATAATGCGCCTCTTCCCGATTGCCGCCGCCCTGACGCTTGCCGCCTGCGGCACTGCGCAAAGCACACAATATTTCGTCCTGCCCGACAGCCAGTACATCCGCCCGGCTGCGCATGGCAATGAAATTGCGGTCAAAGTCAACCTTGCCGAACCGCTTGCCAACGGCGGCCTCGTTTACCAAACCGATGCCTATCATGTGAATCTAGCGAAAAACCACCTTTGGGCGGCACCGCTCGATGGCGCATTGGCAGCAAATCTCAGCAACAAGCTCAACCGCCTCAATCCACATCGCACCTTCGTGCCTGCTTCACGCAGCCAAAGCAGTCAAACCCTGAAAGTCTATATCGAAGCCTTCCAAGGCAGCTATCAGGGGCAGACCACCATCAGCGGTTATGCACTATGGCCGGACGGACGCAGCAAACCGTTTAACGCCATTACGCCGCAACAAGGCGACGGCTATACCGCCATGCTCGAATCGTTGGAAAACGGTTTGTCACAGGTTGCCGATACGATTGCCTATTAAACCAAAAGGCCATCTGAACATTTTCAGACGGCCTTTTTTATGTTTCAAACATTCATTACAACGCGCGGTCAAAATACAAAGCCACGCCGGAACGCTCACTCATCGCCAACAAATAATCCATCAATTTTTGCGGCCATTGGATACCACGCACAACGGTCAGGTTGCGCAAAACAGGAAACGTCAGGATATCTTCCAAACTGATTTCACCGCCCAAGCCCTCGCCTTCGCACACCAGCGCTTCCAGCTCTGCCAAGTCTTGATGCAGACGCTCCAGATACTGCGCCGTTTTGTTCAGATTAGTCTCGAAATTGCCGATACTTTTCTCTTTTTTGTCGATAAAGTATTTTTTCGCTTCATCGGTATCAAATTCGGGCAGGCCGATTTTAACCATGCGCGGCTGTACCAATTTGTTATTGTATTCGCCCACTTTGTCCAACCAAGCCTGTACTTCTGGACGAACTTCTTCTTTCAAACGGCCTTGATCGATGTAACGGACAATATCCAAACTTTCGCCCATAAACGAACCGTCTTCTTTTTGCAAAATCGGCACTTGTTTTGAGCCAATCATGCCAATCGGCATGGCTTCGTCATCATTTGCCAAGACAACCTCTTCCACCGCCACATCACGCAAGCCGAAAATCATCCGCGCACGGACGCAAAACGGGCAATGGTCGTAAATATACAGTTTCATCGAAATGCTCCTTAAAATTTCAAAACGGTTAACCATAACACCCAAGGCCGTCTGAAACAAGGTTTTCTGAAACATAGTGCCACATTCGCATACAAATCTAGGGCTGTCGGCAATAAACTGTTACAATAGCAACGTTTTTATCAAAAAGAAAAAACGCACGCCATGACCACTATTCGCCAAACGCCCCAAACATCGAGTGCAACGCTGGAAGGCCTCCTCGCTTGGTTCGACGGCTATGTTGCCGCGCTGCCCGATTCCGATAAAAACCTGATTCAGACGGCCTTTGACTTAGCTAAAAAACATTATCCTGCCGATGCCCTAACGACTTACGGCGAGCCATTGATGGAACATTTCCTCGGCTCGATGCAAATCGTCAGCGAACTCGACCTCTTGCCTGATGCCGTTGCCGCTACGATTTTGTCCGACATCGGCAAATACGTTCCCACTTGGCACGAATTGGTTACCGAACGCTGCAACAGCACCGTTTGCGAGCTGGTCAAAGGCGTGGACGAAGTACAGAAACTGACCCAATTCGCACGCGTGGACAGCCTTGCCACGCCGGAAGAACGCGGCCAACAGGCCGAAACCATGCGCAAAATGCTGTTGGCGATGGTTACCGACATCCGCGTCGTCCTGATCAAACTGGCGATGCGTACGCGCACCCTCCAATTCTTAAGCAATGTTCCCGACAATCCTGAAAAGCGCGCCGTTGCCAAAGAAACCCTCGACATTTTTGCCCCGCTCGCCAACCGCTTGGGCGTGTGGCAACTCAAATGGCAGCTCGAAGACCTCGGCTTCCGCCATCAAGAACCCGAAAAATACCGCGAAATCGCCCTGCTTTTGGACGAAAAACGCACTGAGCGCCTCGAATACATCGAAAACTTCCTCAATATCCTGCGTACGGAACTGAAAAAATACAATATTCATTTTGAAGTTGCCGGAAGACCGAAGCACATCTACTCCATTTACAAAAAAATGGTGAAGAAAAAGCTCACTTTCGACGGGCTGTTCGACATCCGCGCCGTGCGGATTCTGGTCGACACCGTTCCCGAGTGTTACACCACGCTGGGTATCGTCCACAGTCTCTGGCAGCCGATTCCGGGCGAGTTCGACGACTACATCGCCAACCCGAAAGGCAACGGCTACAAAAGTTTGCACACCGTTATCGTCGGCCCGGAAGACAAAGGTGTGGAAGTCCAAATCCGCACCTTCGACATGCACCAATTCAACGAATTCGGTGTCGCCGCCCACTGGCGTTATAAAGAAGGTGGCAAGGGCGATTCCGCCTACGAACAGAAAATTGCCTGGTTGCGCCAACTCTTGGACTGGCGCGAAAACATGGCCGAAAGCGGCAAGGAAGACCTCGCCGCCGCCTTCAAAACCGAACTTTTCAACGACACGATTTATGTTTTGACCCCGCACGGCAAAGTCCTCTCCCTGCCTACGGGCGCCACCCCCATCGACTTTGCCTACGCCCTGCACAGCAGCGTGGGCGACCGTTGCCGCGGTGCAAAAGTCGAAGGACAAATCGTGCCGCTGTCCACGCCTTTGGAAAACGGACAACGCGTTGAAATCATTACTGCAAAAGAAGGCAATCCTTCCGTCAACTGGCTCTACGAAGGCTGGGTCAAATCCAACCGCGCCATCAGCAAAATCCGTGCCTTCATCCGCCAGCAAAATGCGGATACCGTGCGCGAAACAGGCCGGGCCCAGTTGGACAAACAGTTGTCAAAAATCTTCCCCAAACCCAATCTGCAAGCACTGGCGGAAAAACTCGGCTTCAAAAAAACCGACGAACTCTATACGGCCATCGGCCAGGGCGAGATTTCCAACCGCGCCATCAGCAAGGCCTGCGGTGCTTTGATCGAGCCGGCTCCGGTACCGGTTGACGAGACCAATATCGTCAAACAGTCCAAAATCAAAAAAGGCGGCAAAAACGGCATTCTGATTGACGGCGAAGACGGCCTGATGACCACGCTTGCCAAATGCTGCAAACCCGCGCCGCCCGATGATATTGTGGGCTTTGTTACCCGCGACCGCGGCATTTCCGTCCACCGCTGCACCTGCCCTTCTTTCCGCCACCTTGCCGAGCAGGCTCCGGAAAAAGTGTTGAACGCAAGCTGGGCAGCCCTGCAGGAAGGACAAGTATTTGCCGTCGATGTCGAAATCCGCGCCCAAGACCGCTCCGGTTTGCTGCGCGACGTTTCGGATGCGCTGGCACGGCACAAGCTCAACGTTACCGCGGTGCAAACCCAATCGCGCGATTTGGAAGCCAGCATGCGCTTTACCCTTGAAGTCCGCCAAGTCAACGACCTGCCGCGCGTATTAGCCAGTCTGGGCGACATCAAAGGCGTTTTAAGCGTAACGCGCTTATAATTTCCATTCCTCCATCTAAAGGCCGTCTGAAAGTATTGCTTTCAGACGGCCTTTCACACATCGGCTGCCAATATATAACCTACGCTTCTATCCTTACAATCAGCCGTTATTTCCTGTCCGCCGTATTCTCAGGCAAACTCGCCATCCGTATGATAAAGAAAGATATTTTTATTCTTATATTAACCTTAAGGAAACTTCATGGATACACGAGACCTGTTCCCTCATGAAATTTTGCAGGACGCCATCGGCAAGAGTTGCGCCAAATCTGAATTCAGCATCAAGATGTTGGTGATTTTGAGTTTCTTAGGCGGCGGTTATGTCGGCTTCGGCTATCTTGCCTGCCTGCGCGTCATCAGCGGCATTCCTGCCGAATGGAACGGTCTAGCCGCCCTGTTGGGCGCATCCGTGTTCCCTATCGCACTGATTTGTATCTTAATCGGCGGCGGCGAGTTGGCAACAGGCAATATGATGATTATGGCCTTGGGTAAGCTGACCGGCCGAGTCAGCACCCACAAACTGGTGCGCAACTGGCTGATTGTCAGCTTGGGCAATCTGGCAGGAGCCGTAGCCATGGCTTATTTCCTCGGCCACTACGTCGGCCTTGCCGAAGGACCGGCCACAGCGAAAACCATTGCCATTGCCGAAGCCAAAGTCAATATGGACTTCGGCCGCGCATTCGTTTCTGCCATCGCATGTAACTGGATGGTGTGTATGGGCATCTGGTTTTACTTCGGCGCACGCCATACTTCAGGACGAATCTTAGCCATGTGGTTCCCGGTTATGATCTTCGTATTAATCGGCTTTCAACACTTTGTTGCCAATATGTTCATCATTCCGGCCGGCATTTGGGCGGGCGCAAACGTCAGCTGGGGTCAATTTTTCTACAACATGATTCCTGTTTTCTTAGGCAACGTCCTGGGCGGATCATCCTTTGTCGCGGCCTCTTATCTCTTTGCTTACAAACACTTATTAAAAGACGATTTTTCTATTTAATGTAGTCTTTTTTTCTAAAAACCCCGTATCTGCCCGACACAGATACGGGGTTTCTGCATAGGGCCGTCTGAAAGCCCAAGTCGTTTAATTACTTTTTCTCTTTAATCCCCAAAAAACATCAGGAAAGATAGTTTCACACACTTTCCTTCGTCATCATCGGTAAAAATTTATATATTTTTATGTTTTTAAATGACTTAGCCAAAAGGCGGCATCAATTTCGAATAAAGGCTGAGTTCTTCGCTTTGCAAAAGCGACTTTTTGCGGTATGCTGGTTTAAATTATTTACAATTTAATGCATTAAGATTTCGTATTTTATTGTATTTGAAAATAATTTATCCTGTCTCTCTCGCAAAAAACAGGATTTTTAAGCTGTATTTTTATTAGAAAAAAGTTTGGGTATGAATTGCTTGCAATTTCAAACCCGTTTTAAAAGTTAGATGAGGAATAAGTACATGAATCCCATGTATATCACTTTCGCGATCTATTTGGTCGCCGTACTACTGATCGGCCTTGCCGCCTATTTTTCAACCCGCAACTTCGACGACTACATCCTCGGCGGCCGTAGCTTGGGCCCGTTCGTGACCGCGATGTCTGCCGGTGCTTCCGATATGTCAGGTTGGCTCTTGATGGGTTTGCCCGGTGCCATTTACCTGAGCGGTTTGAATGAAGCTTGGATTGCCATTGGTCTGATTGTAGGCGCATACTTCAACTGGCTTTTGGTTGCAGGCCGTCTGCGCGTGCATACCGAATACGCCAACAACGCACTGACGCTTCCTGACTACTTCTTCCACCGCTTCGGTGCCGGCGGTCACTTGATGAAAGTGGTTTCCGCACTGATTATCTTGTTCTTCTTCACTATTTACTGTGCTTCAGGCATCGTGGCCGGTGCTACCCTGTTCCAAAGCCTGTTCCACGGTATGTCTTACACTCAAGCCATGTGGCTGGGTGCCGGCGCAACCATCGCCTATACCTTCTTGGGCGGTTTCTTGGCCGTAAGCTGGACCGATACCCTGCAAGCTTCTTTGATGATTTTTGCATTGATCCTGACCCCTGTAATGGTGTACCTGGGCTTGGGCGGTGCAGATCAAATGAATGCCGCTATGCAACAAGTCGCTGCCTCTACCGGTAAAGAATACGGCAGCCTGTTTGCCGGTACAACCGTCATCGGCATTATCTCCACCGCCGCTTGGGGCTTGGGCTATTTCGGCCAACCGCACATCTTGGCTCGCTTCATGGCTGCCGAAAGTGCCAAATCCCTGGTTTCTGCACGCCGCATCGGTATGACTTGGATGATTCTGTGTATGGCCGGTGCCGTGGCTGTCGGCTACTTCGGTATCGCTTACTTCGGTGCCAACCCTGCCCACGTTGATGAAATGAACGGCAACCACGAGCGTATCTTCATCGCCTTGGCCACCCTGCTCTTCAACCCTTGGATTGCCGGTATCATCTTGAGCGCGATTCTCGCCGCCGTAATGTCCACTCTGTCTTGCCAATTGTTGGTTTGCTCCAGCGCGATTACCGAAGACTTCTACAAAGGCTTCCTGCGTAAAAAAGCACAACAAGCTGAATTGGTATGGATTGGCCGTCTGATGGTATTGGCGATTGCCGTGATTTCCATCCTGATTGCTTCTGATCCTGAAAGCAAAGTATTAGGCTTGGTAGCTTACGCATGGGCTGGCTTTGGTGCCGCATTCGGCCCGGTCGTTATCCTGTCTGTACTGTGGAAACGCATTACTGCCTACGGCGCACTCTCCGGCATGATTGCAGGTGCACTGACTGTAGTAGTTTGGGCTGAGTGGATCAAAAAACCTGCTTTGGCCGCACAAGAAACAGGTTTCGCTACTGTCTATGAAATCGTTCCTGGCTTTATCATTTGCACACTCGTGATTGTTTTGGTGTCCCTGATCGACAAAAAACCTTCACGCGAATTGCAAGAACGCTTTGAAAAAGCAGACGCAGAATACCGCGCCTCTAAATAAGACGTTTTCAGACGGCCTGCATGATTCCGTGCAGGCCGTCTTTACGAAATAAACTGTTTCAAAATAATCTGAGCCTTATCAGAAAAAACAGCAATTTATGCGGATGCATCTTGTATCCGCATCATAATTTTATTACGATATTACTATCCTTCAGAATGCTTGTTTTGTCAGTCTTAATTCAGGCCGTCTGAAACCATGAAAAAACCTTTGGAGAACATAAATAATGTTTAACTTCGCTTTTCCAACACAAACTCCTCTGCGTCAAGCTGTAACTGATGCCTACCGCCGTGATGAAATCGAGGCCGTTCAGGATATGTTGCAACGTGCACAGATGACCGACGAAGAACGCAATGCCGCCTCCGAGCTTGCCCGTCGTTTGGTTACCCAAGTCCGTGCCAGCCGTACCAAAGCCAGCGGTGTAGATGCTTTGATGCACGAGTTCTCTCTCTCCAGTGAAGAAGGTGTTGCACTGATGTGTCTGGCTGAAGCCCTGCTGCGCATTCCGGACAATGCCACCCGTGACCGCCTGATTGCCGACAAAATCTCTGAAGGCAACTGGAAAAGCCACTTGAACAACAGCCCTTCCCTCTTCGTTAACGCGGCTGCATGGGGTCTGCTGATTACCGGCAAACTGACCGCAACAAACGACAAACAGATGAGTTCCGCATTGAGCCGTCTGATCAGCAAAGGCGGCGCACCTCTGATCCGTCAAGGTGTGAACTACGCAATGCGCCTGTTGGGCAAACAGTTCGTAACCGGCCAAACCATTGAAGAAGCGCTGCAAAACGGTAAAGAGCGCGAGAAAATGGGTTACCGCTTCTCCTTCGATATGTTGGGTGAAGCCGCATACACCGAAGAAGATGCCAACCGCTACTACAACGACTACGTCCAAGCCATTCATGCCATCGGTAAAGATGCCGCAGGCCAAGGTGTTTACGAAGGCAACGGTATCTCCGTCAAACTTTCCGCCATCCACCCACGCTACTCACGCGCCCAACACGAACGCGTGATGAGCGAACTGTTGCCGCGCCTGAAAGAATTGTTCCTTTTGGGTAAAAAATACGATATCGGTATCAACATCGATGCCGAAGAAGCCAACCGTCTCGAATTGTCTTTGGACTTGATGGAAGCTTTGGTTTCCGATCCCGACTTGGCCGGCTACAAAGGTATCGGTTTCGTTGTTCAGGCCTACCAAAAACGTTGCCCGTTCGTTATCGACTATCTGATCGACCTGGCACGCCGCAACAACCAAAAACTGATGATCCGTTTGGTTAAAGGCGCATACTGGGACAGCGAAGTGAAATGGGCTCAAGTAGACGGCATGGACGGCTACCCGACTTACACCCGTAAAGTCCACACCGACATCTCCTATCTCGCCTGCGCACGCAAACTCTTGGATGCGCAAGATGCCGTGTTCCCACAATTTGCCACACACAACGCCTACACTTTGGGCGCAATCTACCAAATGGGTAAAGGCAAAGACTTCGAACACCAATGTCTGCACGGCATGGGCGAAACCCTGTACGACCAAGTGGTTGGCCCGCAAAACTTAGGCCGTCGCGTACGCGTGTATGCCCCGGTCGGCACACACGAAACCCTGCTTGCCTACTTGGTACGCCGTCTGTTGGAAAACGGTGCAAACTCTTCTTTCGTGAACCAAATCGTTGACGAAAACATCAGCATCGACCGCCTAATTAAGAGCCCGTTCGACACCATTGCCGAACAAGGCATCCACCTGCATCCGGCATTGCCTCTGCCGCGCGATTTGTATGGCAAAGGCCGTCTGAACTCCCAAGGCGTCGATTTCAGCAACGAAAACGTATTGCAAAATCTGCAAGAAAAACTCAACCAAGCTTCTTCCGAAGACTTCCACGCCGCGTCTATCGTCAATGGCGAAGCGCGTAACGTGGGCGAAGCGCAACCCGTCCGCAACCCTGCAGACCACAACGATGTTGTCGGCACTGTCAGCTTTGCCGATGCGGCATTGGCTCAAGAGGCTATTGGTGCAGCCGTTGCCGCCCTGCCGGAGTGGAGCGCCAAACCTGCTTCAGAACGCGCCGACTGCCTGCGCCGTTTTGCAGATTTGTTGGAACAACACACGCCTGCATTGATGATGCTGGCCGTCCGCGAAGCCGGTAAAACCTTGAACAACGCCGTTGCCGAAGTACGCGAAGCCGTTGACTTCTGCCGCTACTATGCCAACGAAGCTGAAAACACCCTGCCTAAAGATGCCAAAGCTGTCGGCGCAATCGTTGCCATCAGTCCATGGAACTTCCCATTGGCCATCTTTACCGGCGAAGTGGTTTCTGCATTGGCAGCCGGTAACACTGTTATCGCCAAACCTGCCGAACAAACCAGCCTGATTGCCACTTACGCAGTTTCCCTGATGCATCAAGCCGGTATTCCGACTTCTGCGCTGCAACTCGTACTCGGCGCAGGTGATGTCGGCTCCGCCCTGATCGGCGACGCCCGCATCGGCGGCGTGATCTTCACCGGTTCTACCGAAGTAGCGCGCCTGATCAACAAAGCCCTGTCCAAACGCGACGACAGCCCTGTCCTGATTGCCGAGACCGGCGGTCAAAACGCGATGATCGTAGACTCTACCGCCCTGCCGGAACAAGTCTGCCTCGACGTATTGAACTCTGCCTTCGACAGCGCGGGCCAACGTTGTTCCGCCCTGCGTATCTTGTGCGTTCAAGAAGATGTTGCCGATAAAATGATCAACATCATCAAAGGCGCAATGGATGAGCTGGTTGTCGGCAAACCAATCCAACTGACCACAGACATCGGCCCTGTCATCGATGCTGAAGCCCAACAAAACCTGTTGGCCCACATCAACAAAATGAAAGGCGTAGCGAAGGCTTACCACGAAATCAAAACTGCCGCCGACGTTGATGACAACAACTCTACCTTCGTTCGTCCAATCCTGTTTGAATTGAACAACCTGAACGAGTTGCAACGCGAAGTGTTCGGTCCCGTGCTGCATGTTGTCCGCTACCGTGCCAGCGAATTGGATCAACTCATCGACCAAATCAACGCCAAAGGCTATGCTCTGACCAGCGGTGTACACAGCCGTATCGAAGGTACTGTCGACCATATCCGCGACCGCATCGAAGCCGGTAACATCTACGTTAACCGCAACATCGTCGGTGCCGTTGTCGGCGTACAACCTTTCGGCGGTCACGGCTTGTCCGGTACCGGTCCAAAAGCAGGCGGTTCATTCTATCTGCAACGCCTGGTCCGTACTCCTGAATGGGTTGCCCCAACCCTCAGCCGCATCGGTCAAGCAGACGAAGACGCGCTCAAACGTTTGGAAACCCTGGTTCACAAACTGCCGTTTAACGCAGAAGAGAAAAAAGCCGCAGCCGCAGCTTTGGGTCACGCACGCGTCCGTACCCTGCGCAAAGCCGAAACCGTATTGGTCGGCCCGACCGGCGAACGCAACTCATTGAGCTGGCGCTCTCCAAAACGCGTTTGGGTACATGGCGGCAATCTGCTGCAAGCCTTCTCTGCCCTGACCGAGCTGGCAGCCGCAGGCATCCAAACCGTTGTTGAGCCTAACAGCCCATTGGCTTCCTACTCAGCCGATTTGGACGGTTTATTGCAAGTCAACAGCAAACCTGAAAACGCAGGCATCAGCCATGTTGCCGCTATCGAGCCTTTGAGCAGCGAGCGCAAACAAGAGTTGGCCGGCCGCGACGGCGCGCTCATCCGTATCCTGCCTTCCGAACAAGGTCTGGACATTCTGCAAGTATTTGAAGAAATTTCTTGCAGTATCAATACTACCGCTGCCGGCGGTAACGCCAGCCTGATGGCAGTTGCCGACTAATCACAGCCAAATCAAAGGCCGTCTGAAATTCAGACGGCCTTTTTTTATCTGTTTTTATTTACATTTTTGCCGGATATTCGCACAAATCATTAATCAAACATTTGCTGCATTGCGGTTTCAAAGCCTTACATGTATAGCGGCCGTGCAAAATCAACCAATGATGGGCATCCATCAAAAATTCTTTGGGAATAAAGCGCATCAGCTTGTCTTCAACCTCACGCACATCCTTGCCCGGCGCGATTTTGGTGCGGTTAGCCACACGAAAAATATGGGTATCAACCGCCATAACAGGTTGTCCGAATGCAGTATTCAACACCACATTGGCAGTTTTTCGGCCGACACCGGGCAAAGATTCCAAAGCCTCGCGGTCGGCAGGTACTTCGCCATTATATTTTTCCAGCAAAATACGGCAAGTCTGCATGATGTGTTTGGATTTGGTTTTGTAGAGGCCTATGGTTTTGGTGTATTCCATCACGCCGTCCAGCCCCAAATCCAACATGGCTTGCGGCGTATTGGCAACGGGAAAGAGTTTGGCAGTCGCTTTGTTCACGCCGACATCAGTTGCTTGTGCAGACAATAAAACGGCGATAAGCAACTCAAACGGCGAGCTAAAATTCAACTCGGTAGTCGGATGAGGATTAGCAGCGCGGAAACGCTCGAAAATTTCTTGGCGGATTTGTTTGTTCATTGTTTGGATTATTTTTTTATTGGCGCAGCAATTATAGTGAAATCATGTTGATACGGCTACTTCAAGTAAAACAAGGCCGTCTGAAACGCATTCAGACGGCCTGATGATCAAACAGTCTACTGTTTATTTTTGGGGCTGACGTAGATTAGCAGTTATG
>NZ_KV830239.1:0-823 GCF_001836705.1 Neisseria sp. HMSC061B04 | reverse complement strand
TTTCATAATATTTTCTTTAAGTGGAAATGGGTAAGATTCAATATTCTAATACGAACCGTCCGGAATTTCAGACGGCCTTTGAGATTTTAGATATTAAGGAAGAGAGCAGGCTTCTGGTATTATAATTTTACAATTCAGATAGCCTTTTCGATTACATTTATTCAAAGCTTCATTTTCAGCTTTACCTTTATCATTTGAAGAATAAAAGATTTCTGATTTTTTTTCCGTTATTCCCTCTGCCAAGGCAATACAGCCATTTCTCACCCAAATTGCTACATGGCAAGGAGCATTTTTTCCTCCTTGCTCACATTGTTTTATAGCCGCTCGTTTGGCTTCTGCTTTTGAATTCATATTTAAGGCACCTCCAGTAACTCCGGTTTTTACGTTTACTGCTAAAGCACCATATTTAGAAGGAATATTGACAGTAATAGTTCTACCTGTTTGGCCACTATTTATAGAACCATTGTAATAGGGATCATTTGCTAAAATAGGAGCCATGCAATGAGGATCACCTGATGGGCCACCGCCTACACCTGGTGTGCAGGCAAAAGAAACTACGGAAAACATACCGAGAAAGAGGGTTAAAATAAATTTATCCATAATAAGATTCCTTCATTTATTTTTTGGATCGATCAAATTTTTGACTTCAGATGCTTGTCCCAATGTCGATTGCCCTTGAGTTTTTACGATGTTTGTATTAGTCGCAGTATTGCCCGATGTCCATCCTGTATTATTACTATAGCGGAACTGCGAGTTATTAGAATCCCCAACCTGAGATTGCTGTGCTGTATTAATCTGAGGAGGTGCATTATGCCCTGGCATC
>NZ_KV830238.1:0-510 GCF_001836705.1 Neisseria sp. HMSC061B04 | reverse complement strand
CGGCCGATTTGTAAACGCCAAATGCTTTTTTATCGAGTTTGTAAACGCTTTTAACGCCGTTCGCTATATCGCCGTTTGCTTCGGGGTTGGCGCATCTTTCCCACTCGACCATACGCCGAACGCCTAGGCTGGTTTTGCCGATATGGCAATGATGACCTATCAGGCTTCTGACATTTGCATCTATAAGCCGTGGGTGTTGTGTCAATAAAAAAATGTCTATGCCTTTATGTCGGTGTGTTTCAAGCTCAGCAACATAATCAGGAACTTTTGAACCGCTTGGGCGTGGACGGAATACGCGTTGACACTCATCGATAACGAGGATCGCGCCAGTAGGTGCCCATTTGTGCCACGTCTGCATTGTTTCGCCTTCAGGGATTGGCAGATTCGGGATGATTTGGCCGTCAACTTCAGGAATTCCGTCAAGGTAAAGCGGACGGTTTTTTAAATCGTCTCTTGTCATCAAGTCCGAGATCATTTTTAATGTTTTGCCCGAACCGGGTACGCCTGTTA
>NZ_KV830237.1:0-219 GCF_001836705.1 Neisseria sp. HMSC061B04 | reverse complement strand
ATCAGCATTCTTCAAATTTGGGAAGGATTTAACCAAACGAACGATCGCCATAGCTGCGCTCTTCTTGAACTTGAGGAGTATTTTGAGCAACTTCTTGAGCCTGATTTTGTTTTAAGGTCTCTCGCAACTCATCTCTAAAATTTGCCACCACATCGGCATTGTCAGCCAATGCTTTGGCTGTGAACGTACCATCTTTGTCGTTTTTAAAGCCTTGAATTA
>NZ_KV830236.1:0-613 GCF_001836705.1 Neisseria sp. HMSC061B04 | reverse complement strand
AGACTACGACAATAAATAAACCTATAAAAGCAAGTAGCATAGACTGTCCCAACTCTCTACCCTGATCGTAAAAATCTTGATTATTGCACTGAGGAAAGTTGATTTTTACTTGATTGCCGTGATATTCCCATGCCGAACCAATAAAAACAGGGTGATTCAACACCCCGTCTTTATCGATTGTCGGTATGACTTGGGACATCACATGATTTTGAGCTTCTATCTGCGTGCCATAACAGATTTGGCCTACTCGATATCCCATATCAAACCTTATGCTTTATTGATCACGCGTTTAACCAGACCAATTGACACGATGGCAATCGCAATACCTACAACAACGACACCGAATGCGACAATACCTGTTTTCAGTGCGCCGATTTCGGTTGATGCTGTTGACAGCAGATCTTCCGCCAATACAGGAGCGGACATAACGGCCACAGATGCGGCTACCAATGCTTTTTTAATCATGTTCATGATTTTTCCTTTAATGTAAGGACGGTGTATTGATTTTTTGAATTTCGGCCACCGTCTTAAACCGAATTTCAATCTTTCAAAAATCCAAAAACGACAAATTCATATTGATTGCCGATTTCTTCAATACCTGCTTTTACGGCTT
>NZ_KV830235.1:0-2288 GCF_001836705.1 Neisseria sp. HMSC061B04 | reverse complement strand
GATTATGTGCCTGTTCAAGTTCGTTATTATTCATACGTCACTATCTATTGAAAGAATAAGGAAAAAACGTACCATCAGCATTCTTCAAATTTGGGAAGGATTTAACCAAACGAACGATCGCCATAGCTGCGCTCTTCTTGAACTTGAGGAGTATTTTGAGCAACTTCTTGAGCCTGATTTTGTTTTAAGGTCTCTCGCAACTCATCTCTAAAATTTGCCACCACATCGGCATTGTCAGCCAATGCTTTGGCTGTGAACGTACCATCTTTGTCGTTTTTAAAGCCTTGAATTAGAGCTTGGAGTTTATCGGCTGAGGTTTGCTCAGCATATTGAAGATTATCTGTTTGATTATTTTGTGCACTCAAATCCAAAAGGTCTAAAACCCCTGCTTTGTTAGGATCTTTAGGGACGAGATTTTTATCCAATTTATTTTCAGAACCAGGGGCAAGATGATCACCCAAACCATAACCATCTTTTTCAGGTTCTTTAAGCCTAGCTTCACGTAATACGGTAGCTGCAATAGTATTGGAGTTCTGACGCAAAAAATCATAAGGATAAATATTGTCTTTGCTTCGAGCATTCCTCACCATTTCTGCCCATTTCTCAGATAAATCAGACGCTTCCGTGATTAACTCACGGTATTGTTTTTGTCCTGGGTGTCTAGTAGAAGAATCTGGGTTGTTGCTATCATATGGCATACCCGCAATGACTCTTATATTACCAAGGGGTAAATTTGGGTTTGTATTTTCTTCATCTGTCCAACCACTAATGGTATACTGCTTCCCCATTTTATCAGTATAAAGCAGAAACATATGATGATAATCATATCCCAAACTACCAAGCTTTCTGTAACCAACTTCTATTTTCTCTGACATGATCAATTTCCTTGTAGTTTTATAGATTGTTGCTCTTATCTAGATAAGAAACATTTTTTAGTAATTGCCCACTTTTATTAAAAAACAGACTAATGTATAAATCACGTCTATTACCTAAATAACCTTCACCTCTTTGATAATGGATAAGTAGGTTATCATCTGAATTTTCTAGAATCTTAAACTCGTTAGGAATTAAATTGATAATTTCATTTTTAGTTAGTCCCGAATGAAGATATTGTGAAACAATATTACTAACATCTGCACGCTGGCTTGCAATATCTGTAATACGGGTTTTTAGAATTTCATTTAACATCAGATTTAAGTTAACCATATTCTTTCTATCTTTCAAGTTAGAGTGTTGAATTTGTGCTTTTTTTTCATGATTATTGGCTTCACAACCAGCAGAAAATAGAGCAAGTACAGCAAATGATACAGGAAGTAATTTTCTCATATTTTAAGTACCTTTTTATTTCTAATCTACTGATTCTAACTTACTTTTTCTGTATCCTCAACAATTTCTTTTGTAACTTTCAAAGAATCTATTTTTTAGGGGTAATAACAATACAGAGACCTTTGCAAAAAAGCCCTTCCCCCAACAGCCGAAAACTAAATAAAGATTTTCGGCTGTTTTTGTTTCAAATATCCACTGATTCTACTCAAATACCCCCTTAATCTCTCTTGGACACCCGATAATCAGGCATCCGGGCTGCCTTTTAGGCAGCAACAGGCACACTTAGCCTGTTAGTCGCTTTCAACAGGTTCAAACACATCGCCTTCAGATGGCTTTGCGCACTCACTTTGAGCAGCCCGAAATAGGCTGCCCGCGCATAGCGGAATTTACGGTGCAGCGTACCGAAGCTTTGTTCGACCACATAACGGGTCTTCGACAAATATCGGTTACGTTTGGTTTGCGCTTCCGTCAGCGGACGGTTGCGGTGGGCTTTACGCATAATGCAGTCCAACAACCGATGCTCTTTCAGATGTTGCCGGTTTTCCTTACTGTCGTAGCCTTTGTCGGCATAGACGGTCGTACCTTCGGCAATGCCTTCCAACAAAGGGGACAGATGGTTGCACTCATGGACATTGGCGGGGGTGATGTGCAGTTTCTCGATATAGCCCTCCTCATCGGTACGGGTATGTTGTTTGTAACCGAGTTTGTAGAGGCCGTTTTTCTTTGTCCAGCGGGCATCGCTGTCTTTACTCGGTGTGGTTTGTCCGCTGACTTGTCCTTCTTCATCGACTTCTATGGCCTGACGCTGTTTGCTGCCGGCGGTCTGAATAATGGTGGCGTCAACGACGGCGGAGGATGCTTTCTCTACTTTTAGGTTTTTTTCGGTCAGTTGTCGGTTAATCAGTTCCCGCAATTCGGACAGGGTATCGTCTTGCGCCAGCCAGTTGCGGTAGCGGCATAAG
>NZ_KV830234.1:0-510 GCF_001836705.1 Neisseria sp. HMSC061B04 | reverse complement strand
TAACAGGCGTACCCGGTTCGGGCAAAACATTAAAGATGATCTCGGATTTGATGACAAGAGACGATTTAAAAAATCGTCCGCTTTATCTTGACGGAATTCCCGAAGTTGACGGCCAAATCATCCCCAATCTGCCGATCCCTGAAGGCGAAACAATGCAGACGTGGCACAAATGGGCACCTACTGGCGCGATTCTCGTGATTGATGAGTGTCAACGCGTATTTCGTCCACGCCCAAGCGGTTCAAAAGTCCCCGATTATGTCGCAGAGCTTGAAACACACCGACATAAAGGCATAGACATTTTTTTATTGACACAACACCCACGGCTTATAGATGCAAATGTCAGAAGCCTGATAGGTCATCATTGCCATATCGGCAAAACCAGCCTAGGCGTTCGGCGTATGGTCGAATGGGAAAGATGCGCCAATCCCGAAGCAAACGGCGATATAGCAAACGGCGTTAAAAGCGTTTATAAACTAGATAAAAAAGCATTTGGCGTTTACAAATCGGCCG
>NZ_KV830233.1:0-348 GCF_001836705.1 Neisseria sp. HMSC061B04 | reverse complement strand
CAATTTCAAAGCGTGTCCAAACACTGGACTTGTCGCCCAGTTGTTTACCTTTTTCATAAACGCGGACATATTTTGAGGACTCTCGAGAGCCTATCCCGTAGGTTTTGCCCTTCGTCATTTTTTCTTCATCTTCTTCTTCCCAGTCTGAGCCGATACATTCGCCTTTCGGTTTGACGTGATGGCAGGTGAAAAGACCTTTGTTTCGGTCCTCTCTTGCTTGGTTTGGGCTGTATTCGCCGTTAAAAAAGTCTTTTGCAATATCTACGCGTGTAATTTTTGGCCGTACCGCTTGAGCCAAAAACTCATAAAGTCTAGATTCCCAGCCGTTTTTTGCCGCTGTACAGCCTG
>NZ_KV830232.1:151182-151746 GCF_001836705.1 Neisseria sp. HMSC061B04 | reverse complement strand
CACCTTTTTCACCTTTGTCGCCGGTTGCGCCAGTAGCACCGGTTGCGCCAGTAGCACCAGTTGCGCCAGTAGCACCAGTAGCACCAGTTGCGCCAGTAGCACCAGTTGCGCCGTCTTTACCGTTTTTACCGTCTTTAACGATGGTAGTAGTGACTGAACCAGTACCCAAATCAGTAATAGTGATTGTATGGGTACCATCACCATTATCTACAACTTCACCTGTGACGCTGGTGCCGTCTTCACCTTTTTCGCCGGTATCGCCTTTAGCACCAGCAGCACCAGTATCGCCTTTAGCACCAGTTGCGCCGGTAGCACCGTCTTTACCGTTTTTACCGTCTTTAACGATGGTAGTAGTGACTGAACCAGTACCCAAATCAGTAATAGTGATTGTATGGGTACCATCACCATTATCTACAACTTCACCTGTGATGCTGGTGCCGTTTTCGCCTTTTTCGCCGGTATCGCCTTTAGGACCAACAGAACCAGCAGGACCAGTATCACCTTTTTCGCCTTTAGCACCAGTTGCACCGGTATCGCCTTTAGCACCAGTTGCGCCGGTAGCAC
>NZ_KV830232.1:74832-151082 GCF_001836705.1 Neisseria sp. HMSC061B04 | reverse complement strand
GCACCAGTATCGCCTTTAGGACCAGTTGCACCGGAAGCACCAGTAGAACCACCACCGATTACGCTCAGGGTGTATTCGTTAGTGCCGTTTGAAGTCATCTTCAGGCCGTCACCAGCGATCAGTTTCAGGGTGTTATTGGCATTTGATTTAGGATCGTATTTGTATGTACCTACAGATGGTGAGCTACCGCTGCCATCGTGACCTTGGAATACAAACGGATTCAGGTTTTCGATGCGATTTGCAACAGCGTACAATTGAGAGCCGTTGATTGCATCGGTAGAGGTTGCAGAAATACGACCTGCGGCAACGTTTTGGATTTGACGTTCGTTACCTGCAGAACCTACAGACAATACTGCGCCGTTACCCAAGCCGCTGGTTGCGCCTGCGAAACCACCGTAAGTGTAGTTGCCAACAGTAGCACTGCTAGTAGGTACGAATGCGTTGGTTGTAGAACCGTTACCCAGGGCTACGCTGTTTTCGATAGTAGATTTAGCTTCTGTACCCAAAGCCAGAGTGTTTTTGGCTGTTGCTTGAGCACCGTTACCCAGAGCAGTTGCATATTCACCACCATTGGCTTGAGCACCACGGCCCAATGCGATGGCTTGTTGTGAAGTGGCTTGGCTTTGTACGCCCAAAGCTACTGAGTATTTACCTGTTGCTTGAGCAGCAGGACCGAATGCAGAAGCAGAAATACCGTCGGCTACAGAACCGCGACCGATTGCTACAGCAGAACCTTGTTTAGCTTTAGCGTCGCCACCCAATGCTACTGCGCCGTTTGCCAGGGCTTGAGAACGTTGACCGATAGCAGTTGCCACGATACCGGTTGCTTGAGCATTAGTACCGATTGCCATAGCTGAACCGGCATTATTAGCACCCACAACACCATCACCATCAGCACCAGTAGAGGTACCATCAGCTTTTGCTTCAAAACCTACAGCAACGTCAGCAGCTTGGTTAGCAACTGCGGCATTACCATGAGCGACAGAGTTATTACCCAATGCTTGAGCTGTAAAACCTGTTGCGAGAGATTGCTCGCCAGTTGCTTTAGAACCAGCACCTGTTGCAATAGCTCGAGTACCGGTAGCAGTAGCACGCAAACCAACAGCAATCGCATTGGTAGCGCCTGCAGTCGTATTTTTACCAACAGCTACAGCATTATCACCAGCTGCTGCAGACTGATAACCAGCAGCAACTGCAGAAGAACCAGAAGCATTAGATTCTTTACCTACAGCAATAGTAGCCTGACCAGATGCTTTTGATTGAGAACCAAAAGCAAGAGACTCACCACCGGTAGCTTGAGCTTGCTTACCAATAGCTACATCCATATCTTTGCTAGATGTTGCCTCTCTACCAATCGCAACAGAGTCAATGGACTGATTAGTTGCACTAAAACCAATTGCAACACCATTTTCTTTAGTTGCATTTGCACCTTTACCAATAGCTACTGCTTTATCGCCAGTACCAGTTGCATTAGTACCAATAGCAATTGCGTCATGAGAGACTACATTGTTACCTTCGTTTCTATAAGTATTTGCATCAGTACCAATATTGATATTGTTGAAACCTAGCTCTATTGTCTTCCGATTTTTATCATTAGACTTAATAGTAATTGTACTGTTATCCACATCCACACCTGCCTGAGCAGCACCAGAAGCCATCAAGGCACCTGCAGCAACCACTACAGCAGCTACGGCTTTACGCTTGTCAGAAGCGGATTTTTTGCCGTGTGCATGGCTGATCTCGGAAACCGCGGTCCATGTCTGGGTCGCGTGGTTCCAAATGACTTTAAAGACTTTATTCATATCGATTTTCCTGTAAGGGGTTTGATTTCTTTTGGGACGTTTGCTCGGCCATAAACCGCTTGCCCATACATATGCCGCACTTCAGAGTCTCCCCTTTATGCGGTTTTACGTCGTAATCTCTTGTATGCAATTCCCGTGCCAAAAGTCTCCACTCGGCCGAATGGCAGCTAAACTCCTGTTTTAAGGGATTTTATGCTGATACATTTTGGGAAGCTTGTGAAGTTTGGGAAACGATGTGCCGTTTTTTGTCAGCTTGTTTCTTAACAAGTCACTTTTTGTCAGCTTCTTTCAATGCATTCGGAATCCTTGTCCAAATTTTATATGCGTTTGGTTTTACAAATCAACTCTTCCGATAAAGTGTTATTTTTTCGCCCTCAACGGTCATGCTGGTTAGATTTACTTGTTGCTTTTTTTAAACGCTTTTTCTAGCTATATGATTTTTATTGAAATTTTAAACAATAATGATTATTAAATAATATGTTAACAGGATAGTTATTTTAGTGATAGATTTAGATGTCAGCTTTTATTTAGAGAATTAATGAGATTTGTATCGAGGATCGGTTTGAAACGTGTGATGGGTTTATATCGCCTGTTTTCAGACGGCCTTTGACGTTTTCTAACATAGCAAACAGCGGGCAAATGACACGAATTTATGCGCTATTGAGCCGATGGACAGCGTTAAAAAGGCAAGTGTAAAACTTGCCTTTACGTTTGGGATCGGTCTGTTTTTATGGTGTAACACCATGCCGTATTTCAGACGGCCTTACCAACGGAATGTTTGGGTTACGCCTGCAGATGCGCCGTTGTTGCCGGCATAGCCGTAGCCGCCGGTATGGCTGGAGGCGCAGGCGGTGAGTGTGGTGAGGGTCAGGATGAGGAGGATGTGTTTCATGTTTTTTCTCTGAGTGGGTTGGTTTTAGACTTGGGACGTTTTGTTGCCGTATGAATCGGAATGGATATGGCTTTGTTACTTTGTCTTGATTTAATGTATTGAAAAAGGCCGTCTGAAATCGGTTTTCAGACGGCCTTTATTTTATATCAGCTTATTAGTGGCGGAAATGGCGAATACCCGTTACCACCATCGCAATACCGTGTTCGTCCGCTGCGTCAAAGACTTCTTGGTCGCGCATGGAGCCTGCGGGGTGGATGATGGCTTTGATGCCCTGCTCGGCAATGACATCTACGCCGTCGCGGAATGGGAAGAAGGCATCGGAAGCGGCACAGGCGCCGTTTAAGTCTAAGCCTGCGTCCTGCGCTTTACGGGCGGCGATGCGGGTGCTGTCCACACGGCTCATTTGGCCTGCGCCGATGCCGTAGGTTTGACCGCCTTTGCCGAAGACGATGGCGTTGGATTTGACGTATTTGGCGACGTTCCATACGAACATCAGGTCGTTCCATTCTTGCTCGGTCGGTTGGCGTTTGGAGACGACTTTCAAATCGGCGCGATTGAGGCGGTGGATATCGGGGGTTTGTACCAATAGTCCGCCGCCGACGCGTTTGAGTTCAAAGCGGTTGGCACCTGCTTCGAGCGGCACTTCCAATACGCGCACGTTTTTCTTGGCGGCGGCGATTTCGAGGGCTTCGGCGGTAAACTTCGGCGCCATGAGGACTTCCATAAATTGGTTGTCGGTAATTTGTTTGACGGTTTCGCCGTCCACTTCGCGGTTGAAGGCAATGATGCCGCCGAATGCGCTGGTGGTGTCGGTCGCGTAGGCGAGTTTGTAGGCATCCAAGGTATTGGAGGCGATGGCTACGCCGCACGGATTGGCGTGTTTCACGATCACGCAGGCCGGCGCGTCAAAGGATTTGACGGCTTCCCATGCGGCATCGGCATCGGCGATGTTGTTGTAGGACAATTCTTTGCCTTGCAGCTGTTTGTAGGCGGAAAGGCTGCCTGCGGCGGGGTAAATATCGCGGTAGAACGCGGCGCGTTGGTGCGGATTTTCGCCGTAGCGCATGTCTTGCACTTTAATCCAGCTTTGGTTGAACTGGCTTGGAAATTCGCCGATTTGTGGCTGGCCGCTCAAGACGTCGTCTGAAAGCGAGGTCAGGTAGTTGGAAATCATGCCGTCGTATTGGGCGGTATGGCTGAATGCTTTGCGTGAAAGATTGAAACGGGTTTTGTCGCTCAAGGCGCCGTTGTTGGCTTCGAGTTCGGCAGCGATGGCCGGGAAATCGGCTGTGTCGGTAACGATGGCGACGTGTTTCCAGTTTTTCGCGGCAGAGCGCACCATGGTCGGGCCGCCGATGTCGATGTTTTCAATCGCGTCTTCCAGTGTGCAGTTTGGCTTGGCGATGGTGGCGGCGAAGGGATAAAGATTGACGCACACTAAATCGATATTGCCGATGCCGTGCTCTTCCATCTTAGCGACGTGTTCGTCCAAATCGCGACGGCCGAGGATGCCGCCGTGGATTTTTGGATGCAGGGTTTTCACGCGGCCGTCGAGCATTTCGGGAAAACCGGTGTAGTCGGCGACTTCGATAACGGGAACACCTGCATCAGCCAAGAGCTTTGCTGTACCGCCGGTAGAGAGGATTTCTACACCGAGCTTGGTCAGGGTTTGGGCAAATTCGACTGCGCCTGTCTTGTCGGATAGGCTGATCAGGGCGCGTTTGATGGAAGACATTTGGATTTCCTTTGTTGAAGGTTTAATCAGTATGGGATGAATTTTCAGGGCGGTATTATCCCCCAGTTTCGCATTTTTGGCAGTAGGTTTTTGCAAATATTGTTAACAATTTTATTGCAAAAGGCCGTCTGAAACTCGGTTTCAGACGGCCTTTTGCTTTTACCTATTTAAATCCCATTTTCTTTGCTACCCATACTGCACCTGCCATGCCTGTACATAATGGCATGAGTAAGGCAACGGGGGCGTAGGTTAGCTCCAAAATAAAGGCTATGGCCGTCAGGGGCATTTTGAGGGAAACGCCGAGGAAAACGGCGGCGCCGACAACGGCCGCGCTTTCGGACGACATGGCAGGAAAGAAAGTATTCCACGCGGCTGCGGCGGAAAAGGCGATGGTACTGCCGAGCATCATGGACGGGGTAATCAGGCCGCCGTATGCTCCTGCCGCCAGCGCCATCAAGACGACCAGCCATTTGACGGCGGTCAGCTCAAGGCTGTGTTGCCAGTCGGTCATGCCGCCAAAGGTCAATTGGTTGCCTGCTTTGCCGTTGCCCAAAATTTCGGGAAACCAAACGGCAATCGCGCCGATGAGTGCAAACATGCAGACGGCCAAGGGAATGATTTTGATGTTGTCGCGCTTGATGAAGGGGAATTTTTGGGCGGTGCGCTGGAAAAAGACGGCGGTTGCGCCCAGTATCGGGCCGATGATGGCGGAAAACCAAAGTAATGAGGTGTTGATGGAAAGGTTGGCCGGATGATATTGCTGCACGTCGCCCAAGCCGATGCGCGCGACAGCGGTGGCGATGACGGAAGTCAGCAATGCGGCGGCGACGGCTTGCTGCGTCCATACGCCCAGCATGGCTTCGAGGATGAAAAGTGTGGAGGCGAGCGGCACGTTATACACGGCTGCCAAACCTGCACCCGAGGCGCAAGCAATGACCAGCCTTGCGTCGTCTTCGCTCAATCCGAAACGGCTGACACCGACCGAGGCGAAAGCGGCTGTCATTTCGCGCGGCGCAACTTCGCGGCCGAGCGGCGAGCCCAGCCCGACAGTAATGATTTGCAACAGGGCATGGCTGACGGTTTCCAAAAACGGAAAACCGGCGAGCGGATTTTTAACCACGGCTTTGATACCCGGTTGCGGCCTGCCGTAGCGTTTGAGCAACCACCACCCCAAGCCGACCACCACGCCGCAACAGGCCACGACCACGATACGCCGCGCAGGACTTGCCTGCGCTACGCCCTCTCGGAATGAAACGTATAGGCCGTCTGAACCATAACCATAGGCAAGATGTTGAATTGTATGCATGATTTCGGTTAATACAATGCCGACCATGCCGCCGATGATGCCGGTAATGATGAGGGCGGCCCAGAGTTTATGAGTGTCTTTCACGGGTTTTGACTTGAGGTAGTAATGGTTTGATCAAAGCGTTTTTCGGGGGAACTATTGTCCGCCTAAGGGATAGTTTTTGGGGGCGACGTGGGTTTTGCCGTTATAAGGGAAAATATATTTCTGATTTTTATAATTTTTCTTTCCTGATACGCCGCTGAGTTTTGCAGTCAACGCCCACACGCCGGATACGGCAGGACGGCTTTTGTCAAAAGCAATTTTGGCTTCCAGGCTGGTATATCTGTCTTTGCAGTCTCGTTTTTCACGCCCTTTCAATTCATCGCAATCGCCAAAATATGCGCCGTTATCGTTACCGCTGATAATAAAGCTTTTACGGATGCGATTACTATCATCGGTAAACAGGAAGTTTTGCGAAGTCGTCGTGTCGCCTTGGCCTGTATAACTTGACTCGACAGTGTAGCCCCAGTTTTGCGCGCCCACCTGAACAAACTTCCACGCCTTATTCTCCGGCACATCCCCCCATGCGCCGATTTCATCTCTTCCGTGCTGTTTGATTGCCCACTTGCCGTCTGTTTTTTCCAAAACAAACAATTCTGCCAGGCCGGGAGAAGCATGGGCGTCCTGTTTTATTTTTTGTTCCATATCGTAGGCAAAACCTGTGTACAGCACATAGCGCGCGGCTTTGCCGTTGCGCGTTACGGTATGGTCGGCAACAGGTTTCATGCAATACATGATGTTGTTAGATGGTGCCTGTCCGTCTTTCGGCGGCTCGGTAAGCTGGCATTTGTGCGCGGCAAGCGGTCGGTTGTAATGCTTGGCAATGACGGCCTGTACGGCGGCTTTGTCGTTATCGGGTGCAGCCGACGCCAAAACGGGGCAGGCAAGCAAAAGCAGGGAGATAATGCGTTTCATAGAAATTTTCCCAAAATGTTTGATTGAAAAAGTACGGCTATTTCAGGCCGTCTGAAACTGTTTTCAGACGGCCTTTTTGTGTTTGCTGCCGATACGCGCCAACACTCCGGCGACAAAAGTGGACGAAATGACGACGGTAATGCCCAGCGCGGCCATGCTGCTTAAATGTTCGCCCAAAATCAACACCGCCATGATAACGCCGATGACAGGCTCGAGCGAAATCAGCAGGCCGGAGACGTTGGCAGGGACTTTGTTCATGCCTTTGTTCCACAACAGATAGGCGAGCCAGCTGCAGCCAATCCCCATATACAACACCGACAGCGTACCGCCCCACGACCAGTTGATTTGATAGCTGTCTGCCAACACCAGCGAAAACGGCAGGCACAACAGCGCCGCCGCCGCCATGGAAGCCGCGGTAAATGCAGGCGCACCGATACGGGCAATCATTTTTTGGCTCGGACGTATCACGCCGGCGAAACCGAATCCTGCGAGCAAAATCAGCAAACAGCCGAACCAGTCAATCGTACCTCCCTCTTCCGCGCCGCCCAATACCATCATGCCTACGCCGGCAAACGCCGCCGCACAGCAAATCCAGTGGTACAGTTTGGCTTTGTCGTTGAAGAAGAAATGGCCGACAAAGACCACCAGCAAAGGCTCCAGCCCGACCATGGTAATCGCGCTGGCGGCAGATGTGTATTTCAAACCGATAAACTGGAGCATCAAAACGACAACGTAGTTGACAAAGGAAATCCACAACAAGGGCTTCCACTCGCTCCGCGGAATCCTGCCCAAATAACGGCGGCACGACGGCAACACCATCAATGCGGCAATCAACAACCGCGCCTCGACCATCAGCGCCGGGTCGATCATCTCGTAAGAATACTTGGCAGCGATAAAAGAGCTGCCCCAAATCAGCAGGGCAAGTATTTGATAGAACATGGTCCGACCTTTTAAAAAGGGTTAATCGTTTCTTCTCTATATTTATTATTCAGACGGCCTGGAGGGTTGGCTTTTTTTATTTTGTCTGCGTCAGCGAATCCAAAAAGTCGAAGAGTTTGGCATTCATTTCACTGAAATCCGCCGCTTCGATTTTATCCGGATGCTGAACATAAGTTCGGGCTTGGCTTTGTTCGGCTACATTTTCGCGCCCGTCCGCCGCAATCAGCAGCCCGACGGCTTCGCGGTCAAACTCCAAATGAGCCTGGAAGGCATAATGTTTGGGCGCAAAACGGATAATCTGGCGCGGACAGCCTTTGCTGGTTGCCAATACAACCGCCTCATCCGTCAAACCGGGCATATCACCGTGCCAATGGCCGGTATTCAGGGTTTTGCCCAACAGGGAAACATGGGCATCCGCCAAACCTTCCGCCGTCAGCTCAATCGGATAAATGCCGATTTCACGCTCAGGGCTGCGCGTGTGGCGCGCGCCGTAGGCAACGGATAAAAGCTGCGCACCCAAACACACGCCGACAATATATTTATCCGCCGCCATCGCCTGACGCATCAGGCGCAGCTCGGATTGGGGGTCGTAATACGGGAATGCCTGCCTGTCTTCATCAGGCGATTGCGGCCCGCCCATCACAATCAAAAAATCTATATCGTCCACATTGTCAGGCAGGGCTTCACATTCGTACACTTTGGTTGCACTGATGTTATGTCCGCGCCATTGCGCCCATTTCAAATATGCACCCGGCACTTCAAATGCCTCATGCAGAATGAAATGGATATTTAATTTATTCGGATTTTGCATTGTTATTTCTCCTTCGACCGTCAGGACGGGTTGCCCTGCCGTATTACAGCATACCGTGCTGTTGTAATTTTTTACGCAGGGTATTGCGGTTCAAACCCAAAATGACCGCCGCTTTAGACTGGTTGCCGCCGCATTGCTCCATCACGCAGGCAAGCATCGGCTTTTCCACTTGATGCAACACCATATCATACACGCCGCAAGGTTCCGTACCATCCAAGTCTTTGAAATATTGTCGTAAGTTTTGTTCAATACATTGCGCAATGTCAGTCGTCGTTTGATTCATCGTGATTGTCTTTCTTTAGATTTGTTTTTAAATGATGAGGCCGTCTGAACATTCAGACGACGTTTATTTGATTTGTTTGAATTCGCCCTATCCGATTTATATTTATTTTTTAATTAGCTATCAATATCTTATTTTGAAATAGATTTCTGTAATTTACTGTCCCAAAACGCCTGCCATACGCCATTTTCTTGAGCCAGATAAATAACAAATTCATTATTGACATGATCGGCAACGTAATGGATGGAATACGGTTTTTCTTCACAATTGACTATCCAAACATGAAATTGCCGCACCTTTTTCCAAGATTGGCGGTTATATCCTATTTCTTGATAAGCTCTAGGAATAGGCGATTGAGCCTCTTTTCCCAAAGATGCTTGAACCTGATTATCCCATGCGTTCAAATTCTGCAGGATTTCCATGCATTGAGCTTCATCCCCTGAAGCAAAATACAGCAGGATATTATGCGCTCCCTCACTTAACTCCAGCTCAACAGTCTTACCTTGTTCGTCATAATGTCCATCATCATTGACCAGACGACGAGCAGCATCGGTCAATTCCTGTTCCCAATCCACATGTTCGAAACGATTGCGCGGAAACATGGAATCAGCTTGATGCTTTTTGACAAACAATTGTTTTAACAACTTAAACATAGGGCTTCCTGAAACCATCTCCTCACGCAACCTACTCCCCCAAGCAGGTAATCTTGCCAACCTTTTCTCCGTCCGGTTCGATTTCCGCTACATGATCTCCATATTTATCATCCCAAAAGAAACGCCCGTTTTCCTCATACCAAGGCTTACCCAGTACATACCAAGCCTTGTCTAAACTGTCACCGGGGCGGATGGTTTCGCATGTTGCTCTACTCTTAAACGCACTCATCACGCAAGCATCATGTTGACGGCAATCGGGATTCATGCACCTGCCTTTGTCTTCATTCCAATAGCGATCCATTAATTTACAAGCTATCAGATTGTAGTCATAAGCGTAAATGCCGAATCCTGTCAGCAACAGCGCGGCTATGCCGAAGCGTTTGAGACGTGGGGTCAATTTCATATTTACTTCCAAAAAATAAAAAGGCCGTCTGAAATTCGAAACTCTTTAGCCTTCCCGATAGTGGCATACCCAGCGGTCGGTTTTCTCTGAAAGCGCCTCAAGATAGGCGGCAAGGGTATCGTATTGTGCCGCGGCGCTGTCCAAGCGGTTGATTTTCCGACGTGTTTGTTCGCCGTCGGGCATTTCGTCGATGTACCAGCCGATGTGTTTGCGGGCAATGCGTACGCCGGCAAATTCGCCATAAAATTCATGCATGGCGCGGATGTGGTTCAAAATGATGGCGTTGCATTCTGCCAAGCTCAAGGCCGGAGGCAAAACGCCGTGTTCGGCGTAATATTTTAAATCACGGAAAAGCCACGGCCTGCCTTGTGCGCCGCGCCCTATCATGATGCCGTCGGCGGCGGTTTGTTTGAGGACGGCGGCGGCTTTTTGCGGCGAAGTGATGTCGCCGTTGACCCAAACGGGAATGTTCAGACGGCCTTTGGTTTCGGCAATCAATTCGTAACGCGCTTCGCCTTTGTACATCTGCGTGCGTGTGCGGCCGTGGATGGCAAGGGCTGCAATGCCTGATTCTTCGGCGATTTTGGCGATGGTTGGTAAGTTTTGATGTTCGTCGTGCCAGCCCAAACGGGTTTTGAGGGTAACGGGTACGTCCACCGCGTTGACAACGGCTGCCAAGATTTCGGCAACCAAAGGCTCGTTTTGCATCAATGCGCTGCCTGCCTGCACATTGCAGACTTTTTTGGCCGGGCAGCCCATGTTTATATCAATCACCTGCGCGCCTAAGCCGACGTTATACCGCGCGGCTTCCGCCATCTGCTGCGGATCGCTGCCGGCAATCTGGACGGCCACCACTCCGCCCTCGCCTTCAAAATCGCTGCGGCGCAGGGTCTTTTTGGTATTTCTAAGCGTCGGGTCGCTGGTCAGCATTTCGCACACTGCCCACCCTGCGCCAAACTCGCGGCAAATCCGGCGGAACGGTTTGTCCGTAATCCCTGCCATGGGGGCAAGTGCGATGGGGTTGTCAATGAAATAGCCGCCGATGTGCATGATGTGTGCGCCGAATTGAAGGGGCTGAAATTGTACAATTTTTAAGCAACCTTTCCAATCGTATTTACATGTTGCACAATAAAAAAGGCCGTCTGAAACTGGGTTTCAGACGGCCTTTTCAGCCAAAACATTTAAATAAACAGCATGACAACCATCTGCACTGCGGCCTGAATCATTTCGATAATCGGCCAAATCAGTTTGGCCAGCAGGCCGGTAAACAACAGGATCAGGATAATCCATGTGCCGTATGGCTCGATTTTACGGAACTGCATGGACTGCTTGGCATTGAGGAAGGTATCGATAAAAATACCGCCGTCCCAAGGCAAAATCGGAATCAGGCTGAATGCGACCCAAATCGAGTTCACCATCACGCCGTAACCGGCCATCTGTGCCAACGGTGCTTGATAAGACTCAGGCACATACGCGGCAAGTACGACGACAAAACCCCAAAAGAACGCCAAAATCAGATTGGCAATCGGGCCTGAAATCGACACCCAACGCCACGCGCGGCGCGGATCACGGAAATTACGCGAATCAATGGGCATGGGACGCGCCCAGCCGAACAGAAAACTGCCTATCATCAGACACACCAGCGGCACGACAATCGTACCGACAGGATCGATGTGCGGCAGCGGATTGAGCGTCAAACGCCCAAGCTGCTCGCCGGTATGGTCGCCCCAATAACGCGCCGTATAACCGCGTGCCACTTCGCGCACGGTAATGGCCAACAACACGGGCAATACTGCCAGCAGAAATACGCCTAAATCAAAATTTGCAAACATGTTTTTCCTTATCAAACACGCCGTCTGAAAACACAAAATATCCTTTCAGACGGCCGGAGGCTTTAATCTTCCTGTTTTTTGTCCGAACCGAAAGACTCTTTCAGCTCTCGCCAAGTAATGCCTTTACCTTGCGGATTCAACTTGAAGACTGCTTCACTACAAAGTAATGGCAAATATCTTTAATAAAAGGCCTGTCATGCTGAAATTTAACACGCAGCACCGATTCCATAAAGGCTTTCCAACGGCATGATTCATTGCTTCTCGCTATTATCCCTAATTCAAGCACCCTATCTATTTTAAGCCTAAAGGCCGTCTGAAACTTCAAATTCAGTTTCAGACGGCCTTTAATTTCCTATTTAAAATGTTTCAGCTGTTTTACAGGCTGTAATACATTTCAAATTCCAGCGGGTGCGGCGCCATGCGGATGCGGCGTACGTCTTCTTCTTTGAAGGCAATGTAGCTGTCGATCCAGTCTTTGCTGAACACGCCGCCGCGCAGCAGGAATTCGTGGTCGGCTTTGAGGGCGGCCAGTGCTTCTTCCAAAGAAGCACAAACGGTCGGCACCAATGCATCTTCTTCCGGAGGCAGGTCGTACAGGTTTTTATCGGCAGGGTCGCCCGGATGGATTTTGTTTTGAATACCGTCCAAACCGGCCATCAACAAAGCGGCAAATGCCAAGTATGGGTTGGCGGTCGGGTCGGGGAAACGCGCTTCAATGCGGCGTGCCTTGCTGCTGTTCACGGACGGGATGCGGATAGACGCGGAACGGTTTTTGGCAGAGTAGGCGAGTTTGGTCGGCGCTTCGAAGTGCGGCACGAGGCGTTTGTAGGAGTTGGTGGACGGATTGGTAATCGCGTTCAGGGCTTTGGCGTGTTTGATGATGCCGCCGATGTAGTAGAGGGCGGTATCGCTCAAGCCGGCATAGCCGTCGCCTGCGAACAGGTTTTGCCCGTCTTTCCAGATGGATTGGTGGACGTGCATACCGCTGCCGTTGTCGTCCATGATGGGTTTGGGCATGAAGGTGGCGGTTTTGCCGAAGTTGTGGGCAACGTTTTGGATGACGTATTTCATGTCTTGGGTTTGGTCAGCGCGTTTGACCAAGGTGGCGAAGCGCGTGCCGATTTCCATTTGGCTGCCGGTGCCGACTTCGGAGTGGTGGACTTCGACTTCGATGCCGAGTTCTTCCAAAATGTTCACCATGGCGGAGCGCAGGTCTTGTCCGGCATCAATCGGGGCAACGGGGGCGTAGCCGCCTTTGACGGTAGGGCGGTGGCCGGTGTTTTGACCGTCCATGTGCAGGCCGCTTGCCCATGCGCCGCTTTCGGACGTGATTTCGTAACGGGTTTTGTGCATGTCGGTTTCAAACTCTACGCCGTCGAAGACGAAGAATTCGGGTTCGGGGCCGAAGTAGGCGGTGTCGCCGATGCCGGAAGATTTCAAATAGGCTTCGGCGCGGCGGGCGATGGAGCGCGGGTCGCGGTCGTAGCCTTGGCCGTCGGCAGGGTCGATGACGTCGCAGGTAAAGACAACGGTGGTATCGTCGTAGAAAGGATCGACGAAAGCCGTGGACGCATCGGGACGCAACTGCATATCGGAAGCCTGAATGCCTTTCCAGCCGCCGATGGACGAACCGTCAAACGCCTGACCGTTTTCAAACCATTCTTCGGGATCGTCGAGGACGATGCGGGCGGGTACGGTAAAGTGGTGCTGCTTGCCTTTGGTATCGGTAAAGCGCAAATCTACGAAGCGGGCTTCGCTTTCTTCAATCAGTTTTACAGCGTCTTTGATGGACATCTTCAGCTCCTGAGGGATTGGGTATAATTTGTTATTCTATCACGGTAAGGCCGTCTGAAATACATCAGGGCGCCCGTTTTTACGCACTGAAATATAGTTTCAGACTGTTTGATTGTCAACAATTTTACATTACGCTTTCTTAACATAAAGACCGCTATAATAAGCACTCTTTTTTTTGTTTCCGCAGAACCTGTTTTATGAACAATACCCCGCGTTACGCCGTTTTCGGCAATCCCGTTGCACACAGTAAATCGCCGCAAATCCATCAGCAGTTTGCGCTGCAGGAAGGCGCGGCCATTGAATATGGGCGCATTTGTGCCGAAATCGGCGGTTTTGCCGAGGCTGTTGCGGCGTTTCGTGCCGAGGGCGGGCAAGGTGCGAATGTAACCGTCCCGTTCAAGCAGGAAGCTTTTGCGCTGGTGGACGAACACTCCGAACGCGCTTTGGCTGCCGGCGCGGTCAATACGCTGGTGTGGTTGGAAGACGGCAGAATACGTGGCGACAATACCGACGGTATCGGTTTGGCCAACGACATCACGCAGGTCAAAAACATTGCCATCGAAGGCAAAACCATTTTGCTTTTGGGCGCGGGCGGCGCGGTGCGCGGCGTGATTCCGGTTTTGAAAGAACGCCGCCCTGCCCGTATCGTCATCGCCAACCGTACCCATGCCAAAGCCGAGGAATTGGCGCAGCTTTTCGGCATTGAAGCCGTCCCGATGGCGGATGTGAACGGCGGTTTTGATATCATCATCAACGGCACGTCCGGCGGCTTGAGCGGTCAGCTTCCTGCCGTCAATCCTGAAATTTTTCGCGGCTGCCGCCTTGCCTACGATATGGTTTACGGCGACGCGGCGCAGGCGTTTTTGAACTTTGCCCAAAGCAGCGGCGCGGCCGAAGTTTCAGACGGCCTGGGCATGCTGGTCGGTCAGGCTGCCGCCTCCTACCATATTTGGCGCGGATTTACGCCCGATATCCGCCCTGTTATCGAATACATGAAAGCCCTGTAACCATGTTCCGCATCATCAAATGGCTGATTGCCCTGCCCATCGGCATCTTCATTTTCTTCAACGCTTATGTGTACGGCAACATCATTACCTACCGCGCCGTCGCGCCCAGCAAAACCGCCTTCATGTCCATGCGCATGAGCCAGTTTGCAAGCGAAGGGCGCGATGTCGAGCTGGACTACCGCTGGGTGCCGTACGACCAAATTTCCGTCAACCTCAAAAAAGCCCTGATTGCTTCCGAAGACGCCAATTTTGCCGAACACAGCGGCTTTGACTGGAACGGTATCAAATACGCCATGAAACGCAACAAGCAAAGCGGCGAAGTCAAAGCCGGCGGTTCGACCATCAGTCAGCAGCTGGCGAAAAACCTGTTTCTCAACGAAAGCCGCAGCTACATCCGCAAAGGCGAAGAAGCGGCGATTACGGCGATGATGGAAGCCGTTACCGACAAAGACCGTATTTTTGAGCTGTATTTAAACTCAATCGAATGGCACTACGGCGTATTCGGCGCGGAAGCTGCGTCCCAGTATTTCTACAAGAAACCTGCCTCCGCCCTCACCCGCCAACAAGCCGCCAAACTCACGGCGCGCGTTCCGGCTCCGCTGTTTTACGCAGACCATCCTAAGAGCAAACGGATGCACAACAAAACCAATATCATCTTACGCCGCATGGGTTCGGCAGAATTGCCCGAAAGCGATATGGATTAATTCAAAAGGCCGTCTGAACATTTCAGACGGCCTTTGTTTTTAGGCTTTCTCTTCCGGCTCCGGTACGTCAAACACTTGGCGCAGGTAAGCGAGGAAGGTGTTGTTGGTGGTCATGGTTTTGCCCGGAGAGTCGGAGAGTTTGGCAACGGATTGGCCGTTGCACTCGACGAGCTTCAAGACAATGTTCAAAGGCGTGTGTCCCAAATCGTTGGTCAGGTTGGTACCGATACCGAAACTGGTTTTGAAACGGTCTTTGAAGTATTGGTGCAACGCCCATGAACGTTCAATATCGAGGCCGTCTGAAAAGGTCAGCATTTTGGTGCGGCTGTCGATTTTGAGTTTTTTGTAATGCTCGTAGGCTTTGTCGCCCCAAACATAAGGATCGCCGCTGTCGTGGCGCAGGCCGTCGAAGAGTTTGGCGAAGTAAAGGTCGAAATCGCGCAAGAAGGCATCCATACCAACCACGTCGGTCAGGGCGATGCCGAGGTCGCCGCGGTATTCATGTACCCAGCTTTCCAGCGCGGCTTTTTGGAAGTTGCGCAAACGTACGTCCAAGGCTTGGAAGGCTTGGAGGAACTCGTGCGCCATGGTGCCGATGGGTGTGATGCCGAGTTTTTTGGCCAGATAAACGTTGCTGGTACCGCGCACGATATCGGGAGCGGCTTCCAGCAAGGTGCGGATAACGTGTTCCTGCCATGCAAGGGTGTAGCGGCGGCGCGTGCCGAAATCGGAAATCAGGAACGGCGGATCATTCGGATTTTGAGTGGCTGCGATTTCTTTCAGTTGTTGCGCTTTGGCCTGCAAACGGCGCTCGCCTTCTTCAATGACGGCTGGCGTTTCCAAGCGGCGGAAATAGAGTTCGTTGACGATGGCAAGAATGAAAATCTCGAAGAACATCGCTTGTATCATCGGGCCTTCGATGCGGATGTTCAGACGGCCTTGATCATCGGGGCTGACTTTGACGAAGCGGCGTTGGAGTTGGAAAAGTTCGAGATAATCGACAAAATCGCTTTTGATAAAACGCAGGCTGCGCAGGTAGTCGAGTTCGTCATGCGTAAAGCGCAGCCGGCACAGGGCGTCGAGTTCGCGTTCCAAGTCTTCTTGAATATCGGCCAACGGATACACCATCTCTTTGTTGCGGCAGCGGAATTCGTAAAGGCTGTGGGTTTGCGGGAATTGGTGTAACACGACTTGCAGCATGGTGAATTTGTACAGGTCGGTATCAAGCAGGGATTGGATAATGGGCTGATGAGCAGACATAAGCTTTCTCTGAGTAAACGTGGGCGTTGAGGTATCAATTTTAATGGAAAAGGCCGTCTGAAAGAAACCTTATTCAGACGGCCTTTATCTTATTTAATCCAGCTGCGCTACGGAAACCGGCAATGAGCGGATGGTAGACAACATCGTGCTGGCATCTTTTTGCTGTTTGCGGAACGCGGCCATATTGGTCGGGGTCAATTTCGGCGTCGGCAGGGCGACGGTAGTCGGGTTGACCGGCTGGCCGTTGACGCGTGCTTCGTAGTGCAGGTGCGGACCGGTAGAACGGCCGGTTGTACCCACAAAACCAATCACTTCGCCGGCGCGGACTCTGCCGTCGGCAGGGCTGAACGCGCTCATGTGACCGTACAGGGTTTCCACGCCGTTGGCATGGCGAATCATCACGGTATTGCCGTAGCCGCCTTTCCAACCTTTGAAAATCACCTCGCCGTCGGCGGCGGCCTTAATCGGCGTACCAGTTGGCGCGGCATAGTCGATACCGGTGTGCATACGGACGGTATGCAAAACCGGATGGACACGGTAGCCAAACGGAGAAGAAATGCGCGTGTATGCAACAGGCTCGGTATTAAAGCCTTCTTTTTGTTGCAGGGACTTACCGTTTTGGTCGTAGTAGCTGCCGCTTTCTTCGTCGCCTTTGCCTTGGCTGTAATAATAGGCTTGATAAGTTTTGCCGTCTTTAACCACTTCAGCCGCCAAAATATCGCCAACTGCCATTTGCTGGCCGCGGAAATACATGCTGTTGTACAAAAGGCGTACGGTATCGCCTTCTTTCAAATCGCTCATATTGAACGAATCGGCAAAGATTTCTTTGAGCTGGATATACACTTCGGAAGGGATTTCGGCACGGAGCATATCGCCGATGGCGGAAGTGCGAATTTGCACGGAGCGCAGGGTCGGCATGGTTTTCATGTCGATTTCGGCATTGGAGATGCGCCATTTGCCTTTGACTTTTTCCAAAGCGACCAAGTTGCGTTCCAATTCTTCATCGGTAAAGAATTGAACGTCGGTCACTTGGCCTGAAGAATCGATGCGGATGTTGACGGATTGGTTGGTCCGCAGGTTTTTCATGTCGAGGTTGGCATTGTTTTTCGCCATGATTTGCTTGATGTCTTCTTGGTTGACACCCATGCGCGTCAAAACGTCTGCCAAAGAGTCGCCGGCTTGGACGGCTTCTTGCGCCCAATAGCTGGATTGGTAGGTATTGGTTTCCACATAAACGGCAGGCAGCTCTTCGGAAATACGCTCGACTTTGAAATCGGTTTGTGCAGGTTGAGGGTCGGTAATGGCGTATGCGGTCATGATGCCCGAAGTCGGCAGCAGAAACGCTAAGAGGGTTGCTTTGAATCGAGTGGAATATTTGTTTTTAATCACGCGTTATCCTTAATGGGGCGGTCTGTTTTTGAGGTTTGCAGAATGCCGGCACATCCGGCCTGCTGCGACCGCCTGCTGGTTTAAACAGTTTTGGGGATAAAGGACTTTGAGTCTTTTTTCCGATCTGAAAATCAGGTTTTCATTCGGAATGAATGAGGTCGTGTTTGAGATTGACGTTATTATCAGGGCTATTGTGTTGATTTACACCCTGTTTTTCTGAAATTTACGCCACGCATTTTAGCATGGCAGCCCGTTTTTTCCAAACCGGCCGTCTGAACGGCTCTTTTTGAGTACGTGAGGGCAAGGTTCCGAAACGCATCATTTGTCGCGTAAAATAACGGTTTTTCTATCTATTTGCGCTTATGAAGCTGACCCTCGCCCTCCCCTCGCTCAACCGCTTTGCCGACGAATCCGTCCCTGAGCTTGCCTTACCTGCTTTTAACCGTCTTTTGCGTTATGGCACATTACGCAAAGAAACACTCAGGCCGTCTGAATTTTACGGACGCCATTTGTGGAACGGCAGCCTCATTACCCAAGTGCAACGTTTACGCCACACAAACCAAAAACGCGCAGCCGCTTTTGCCTCTCCGGTTTGGCAACAAATGGGCATGCACCATGTCAACATTATCAGCGGCGAGTTCATCGGCATCCAAAAAGAGGAGGCGCAACGGTTATGTGCGGATTTGTCGGCGTTTTATCAAGATAACGATTGGCAATTCGAGCCGCTTTGCGAAAGCATGTGGCTGCTCAGTATGCCGACAACGGAAGATTGGGGAGCGGAATGTGTTTTGGATGTGTGCGGACAGCCGGAAATGGACGGTCAGGCGCACGGCAAAGATGCGGTGTCCTGGTTGGCCATGCAGACGGAAATCCAAATGTTTCTCCACACGCATCCGATTAACCAAGCGCGTGAACAACAAGGATTGCCGGAAATCAACGGTTTGTGGCTGTGGAATGATGCGGACGGTACACAGTCTGCGGATATTGTCGCCACAGACAGCGTATGGGCGCGTTTTTCGGATACGCCCAAACTCGATGCGCCATACGATTTGAAGGCTTGGTTTGAGATGGTTCAAGAAACAGGCAACACGGTTTCAGACGGCCTTATCTTTTTGGACGACTTGGTTTCCACCTTACAGACAGGCGATGTTTGGGCATACAAAGATATTTTGGAAAGCTGGGAAACCCGTTGGTTTGCGCCTTTATGGGACGCACTCGATTCAGGCCGTCTGGAAACCGTGTGCATTGCCACAGACGGCGAAAACGGCGGCACGCTGGAAATCGGCCGCCGTTCCAAATGGGCATTTTGGCGCAAAGCTAAAACATTTAACGGATCGTGGTAAGCGGTTTTAAGCCTCTAACGCCTCCAATTTGGCCGAAATTTTGTCCCACACATCCTGCAACGGAATCGCTTTCAACAGACGTGTCGGATCATTGGTATCAATACTGTCGGGGTTAGGCAGTTCTGCATAATCGCCAGCATAAATGACTTCGGCCTGCTCGGAATACGGACGCCATTTATCCACCCATGATGCGCCAAACAAAGCGATTTGCGGTTTATCCAAAGCGGCGGCGATATGCATCGGTGCGGAATCGACACCGACAAACAGCTTGGCGCCCTCAATGGCTGCCGCCAATTCACGCAGACTTAAGCATCCGGACAACACCCAAACTTTTCCGCCTTCCGGAATATTCAGACGGCCTATAATTTCCTGAAGCATGTATTGCTCGACAGTGTCGGGAGAAGCAGTCAATACGACATTCTGCCCGCTGTTGAGCAGAAGCTGTACGATAGCGGCGTTTTTGCCGTCTTCCCAACATTTGAAATGCCAACGCGCTCCCGGGTGCAGTAACACATAATCTTCGCCGCTCCACCCCTGCTCACGCAATTTCTGCCGCATGCTTTCCCTTGCATCTTGCGCCACCCAAAAGCGTACCTTCGCATCTGCCACGTCTTCCGGCTGGATAAGCGGCGCAAGGATATTCAATTGGTTTTCAACGATATGATGGCTGGGATCAAGCTCATGGTTGATAAAATCATGACAGAAACGCCACCAGAAACCGTCGCGCTTGATGCAGTCAAAACCCACGCTGCAACGGGCGCACAGTTTGGCAATTACCGCTGCGCGCCATTGATCGGACAGATTGAAAGCCCAGTCATAATCGCGTGCCTTCAGCTTAGACAAAAGGTTTTTCTCATACGCCAACTGTTTGAATACGCCCAGCTTCTTCCAATTTCGATCAATGGTAAAAATCTGCGCAATCTGCGGATTATCGGCAATCAGCTGCCCTGTACCGGCATACACTAGCATATCGATTTCGCAATCGGGGAAACGGGTTTTCAGCGCATCGACCACCGGCGTGCTCAAAAGCACATCGCCATGATGGCGCAATTTGATGATCAGAATACGTTTGGGTTGGGCTAAAGACATACAAATACTTTCAGACGGCCTGTTGATTGGCTGCTATTGTAAAGCGGAAAACAGGTTTCATAAAATACAAAACAAGCCGTCTGAAACCTATCTTGCTGATTCATCGCTATAAAATCCGCACAAGTCATGCAATTTATATTACAATCCGCACCCCGTGGTTCGAAAACCTCCCACATTAAAAAACTAAGGAAACCTCATGTCCCGCAACAACGAAGAGCTGCAAGGCATCTCCCTTTTGGGCAACCAGAAAACCCAATACCCAAGTGAATACGCGCCTGAAATTTTGGAAGCGTTCGACAACAAACATCCCGACAACGACTATTTCGTCAAATTCGTCTGCCCCGAGTTCACCAGCCTCTGCCCGATGACCGGCCAGCCCGACTTTGCCACTATCTACATCCGCTACATCCCCCATATCAAAATGGTGGAAAGCAAATCCCTGAAACTCTATCTCTTCAGCTTCCGCAACCACGGCGACTTCCATGAAGACTGCGTCAACATCGTCATGAAAGACCTCATCGCCCTGATGGATCCGAAATACATCGAAGTATTCGGCGAATTCACACCCCGCGGCGGCATCGCCATTCATCCGTTTGCCAACTACGGTAAAGCAGGCACAGAGTTTGAAGCTTTGGCACGCAAACGCCTGTTTGAGCACGATGCACAATAATCCTATTCAGACAGCCTAATGTCCTTTTCATTGCAAGACTTTCTCTATTGCACGGTCTCGCAAGGTTTCATGCCGTCTGAAAAACTTCCGAAAGATTCCCATGTACGAATTTACCGCCGCACAGCAGAAGAAAGCGCTCTTCTGGCTGGTGCTTTTCCATATTTTTATTATTGCCGCCAGCAACTATCTGGTGCAGTTCCCCTTTCAAATTTTCGGTATTTTTACCACTTGGGGCGCATTTTCCTTCCCCTTTATCTTCCTCGCTACCGACCTGACCGTGCGCATTTTCGGCGCGCCGTTGGCGAGACGGATTATTTTTTGGGTGATGCTCCCGGCCCTGCTGCTCTCTTACGTCTTCTCCGTCCTCTTTCATGAGGGCAATTGGACAGGCTGGGCATCTTTAACTGAATTTAACACCTTCGTCGGCCGTATCGCATTGGCCAGCTTTTCCGCCTATGCGCTCGGGCAAATCCTCGATATTTTTGTATTCAACAGATTACGCCGTCTGAAATCATGGTGGATTGCCCCCACCGCTTCTACCGTGGTCGGCAACGCTTTGGACACGCTGGTGTTTTTCGCCGTTGCCTTTTACGCGAGCAACGATGAATTTATGGCGGCAAATTGGCAGGGCATCGCATTTGTCGATTATCTGTTCAAACTTACCATCTGCACCCTCTTCTTCCTGCCTGCATACGGCATCGTATTGAGCATCTTGACCAAAAAACTGACTTACTTAAACGTCCGTCAAGAAATGCCCGAATCGGTTTTAGCCGAATAAACAATAGATAAAAAACAAGGCCGTCTGAAACTTTAATCGTTCAGACGGCCTTTTATGTTTTAAACAATTAACCGGTCAATTGTTTGGTAATCAGTTTTTTCAGCGGCGGGAAATTATTGCTTGCACGTAATACCAAACCGCGCAGCAGTTTCGCCGGAGCAGTTTCATTGGTAAAGAGTTTCAGCAGCATATTGGTGCCGTGGTAAATCGGATGGGCATGGAACATATGCTTGGTGCTGTATTTTTCCAGCAGGCTCTTCGCACCAATATCCTGACCGCGTTGCTCGGCTTCGAGAACCAATTTAGCCAAAAGATCGGCACTTGCCAGACCCAAGTTGAAACCGTGCGCAGTAACCGGATGCATACCGACTGCGGCATCGCCGATTAACGCACTGCGTTTGCCGTAGAAACGTTGGGCAATCATGCCGACCAAAGGATAATTGTGAATGGTGCTGACCAATTCCATATCGCCCAAACGGCCTTTGAGTTGCTCTTTCACGCTGGCCGCCAATTCTTCCGGCGACATATTTTTAATCGTTTCGGCTTTATCGCTGTCCACCGTAATCACTGTATTGGTCAAGTGTTCTTCCAAAGGCAGCAACGCAATGGTACGGCCGTAATGGAAGCATTCATATGCGGTATGCAGGTTGGACAGAGTATGCTTCATGCGGCACACAAACATGGTGCGGCTGTAATCGTGCATATCGGAAGAAATACCCAATTGACGGCGCGTTTGCGAGAAGCGGCTATCCGCGGCCAACAACAGACGGCCGGTCAATACTTCGCCGCTTTCCAAAATAACTTGCGCCTCATTGTCGGAAGTTTTGACTTCTTTAACATTGGTGCCGGTCAGGATTTTCACGTTGTCCAATTTGGACACAACTTCATAAGCGGCTTTGCGGATATTGTGGTTGGAAATCAAATAGCCCAAGCAGTCCGCAGGCTCGCCGCGCGCCTGAGTCGGTTGCGGGAAGTGGAGCTGGTAATCGGAATGACCGTTCAACACTTTGGCATCGCGCAAAGGATAAATTTCGTCTTTTGGAATCAAATCCCACATACCCAATCGCTGCATGATTTCACGCGACAGATGCGTCAGTGCGATTTCACGGCCGTCATACGGCGGATTTTGCAACACTTCTAAAGGACTTCTTTCAATCAGGGTTATGTTCAAACCGCTTCCGGCTAACTCTGCGGCAAAACTTAATCCGGCAGGGCCTGCGCCGACGACGAGAATATCACTGTGTAAGCTCATGGGAGGAATTCCTTGTATTCAACTGATACGGATTTTTTCAGACGGCCTTAAGTTTACTGTGTTTAGCTACATGAGGGTAAATCAAAGGCATTTGATAGATTATATAGAAAGAGTCGATAGAATAAAACAAAGGCTATCGATTGTAAGCGCGTTTTTACTTTGACCTTAATATAAATCAAGCTTCACGACATACGGATTTTATCAAACAGACAAAACAGTCTGACAAACAAAAACCGCATTCCGAAAGGAATGCGGCTTTCAATCGTAAAACGATTATTCTTCAGAACCGGTGTAAGGACGGATGCTGACGGTTTTACGGTTCAGCGCGCCTTTGGTTTTGAATTCAACGTAACCGTCGACTTTAGCAAACAAAGTGTGGTCTTTGCCCATGCCTACGTTGTCACCTGCGTGGAATTTAGTACCACGTTGACGAACGATGATAGAGCCTGCCGGAATCAGCTCGTTGCCGTAGGCTTTAACGCCCAAGCGTTTGGCTTCTGAATCGCGACCGTTGCGGGTGCTACCGCCTGCTTTTTTACTTGCCATTTGTAATACTCCTGAACTTACTTGAAATTAGGCGATTGCCACGATTTCGATTTGGGTGAAATTTTGGCGATGGCCTTGGCGTTTTTGGTAGTGTTTGCGACGACGCATTTTGAAAATACGTACTTTCTCGCCACGACCATGAGCAACGACTTTAGCTGTTACTTTTGCGCCTTCGATAAAAGGTGCGCCTACTTTTACAGATTCGCCGTCAGCAATCATCAAAACTTCAGTCAGTTCGATTTGGCTGTCGAGTTCGGCTGGTATCTGTTCTACTTTCAATTTTTCGCCAACGGAAACTTTGTATTGTTTACCGCCGGTTTTTACGACCGCGTACATACTCAACTCCATGAGAATTAGGTTAACTTTCCGCACACCATGTGCGAAACGAGCTATTCTATTTCTATTTGCCTGTTTTGTCAAAATTTATTTTATTTACAAGTGAAAAGGCCGTCTGAAAGATATGTTGCATGCTTTTTAACTGATATAATCACGCGCTGGATTGCTGATATCTTTATGCAACGTTATTACCCCGACCGAATGTACGGGTTTAAACAGATTCATTGGAGCCCCGCTCCGTTTTGTCAACAGAGAATGTTTTATGCTCGAAAACCTGCCTTACTTCCAATGCCACCTGCCCGATGACCTTGCCAAAGTGAACGCGGTCATCAACCAAGCTGTTCAATCCGATGTCGCGCTGATTTCGCAAATCGGCACATACATCATCAGCGCGGGCGGTAAGCGACTGCGTCCGATTATTACCATTTTGGCAGGCAAAGCAGTCGGGCATGACGATGAAAAGCTGTATTCGCTGGCGGCGATGGTGGAATTCATCCACACCTCCACCCTCCTGCACGACGATGTCGTCGATGAAAGCGAATTGCGCCGCGGCCGTAAAACCGCAAACAACCTTTTCGGCAACGCGGCGGCCGTTTTGGTCGGCGACTTCCTCTATACACGCGCCTTCCAACTGATGGTTGGTTCGGGCAGCATGCGTATTTTGGAAGTGATGGCCGATGCGACCAACATCATCGCCGAAGGCGAAGTCATGCAGCTGATGAACATCGGCAATACGGATATTACCGAAGAGCAATACGTCCAAGTTATCCAATACAAAACAGCAAAATTGTTTGAAGCGGCCGCGCAAGTCGGCGCAATTTTGGGCAAAGCTTCCCCCGAACACGAGCAAGCCTTGAAAGACTACGGTATGTACGTCGGTACGGCTTTCCAAATCATTGACGATGTATTGGACTATTCAGGCGAAACCGAAGAAATCGGCAAAAACGTCGGCGACGATTTGGCAGAAGGCAAACCTACCCTGCCATTGATTTACCTGATGCGAAACGGCTCCGAGCAGGCCGCCAACGATGTGCGCCACGCTTTGGAAAATGCCGACCGCAGCTATTTTGAAAAAATCCACGACTATGTCGTCAACTCCGATGCTTTGCCGTATTCGATTTCCGAAGCGAAAAAAGCCGTCGACAAAGCCATCGCTTCATTGGACGTGTTGACTGACAGCGAAGTCAAAGAAGCCATGATCCAACTGGCAAAAGAATCTTTGGCCCGAGTATCTTAAATTCGATGAATTTCAGCTTTGTCCCTTTGTTTCTGGTTACGCTGATTTTTTTGGGCGTCGTCAGCAACAACAACTCGATTACGATTTCGGCAGCGGTATTGCTGCTCATGCAGCAGACGGCCTTGTCACAATATCTTCCCTTGGTGGAAAAACACGGTTTGCATCTGGGCATCATCCTGCTGACCATCGGCGTATTGAGCCCGTTGGTTTCCGGTAAAATCCAGATTCCGCCGGTTTCCGAGTTTATCAATTTTAAAATGATTGCCGCCGTCCTTATCGGCATTTTGGTTGCATGGCTTGCCGGACGCGGCGTTCCATTGATGAGCGAACAGCCTGTTTTAGTAACCGGATTATTAATCGGCACAGTCATCGGCGTTGCCTTTGTCGGCGGCATTCCGGTCGGCCCTTTGATTGCCGCTGGCTTATTGTCTTTTTTTGCCGGAAAGGTTTAAAATCCCCTCCTTTACCGCCTCGCCATAGTTCAACGGATAGAACGTATGCCTCCTAAGCGTAAAATACAGGTTCGATTCCTGTTGGCGAGGCCACAGTTTCAATAAAAGCCTTTCATACTTTGAAAGGCTTTTTTATTATCAATAATAAAGGCCGTCTGAAACTTTTCAGACGGCCTTCTCATTTCGCCAAACCGTTAACCCGGACGACCATCCGAACGCGGACGGATCAACCAAGGAATATATTTCCATGCGTACAACAGCAAAGAAGCAGCAAACAAAGCGGCGGAGCAACGGATACTGTGCGTGTATGCCGTACCGTTCACAAAGGTTGCCAAAACACGGACAACCGTTGCGGCTATCATCAGCCAAAAGGCGACAGGAACCACTTTAGGCGGCGGATAAATAGAGTTGCCGGTATGGCCAAGCGCGGTTCGTGCCATCATGCCCAAAGTCAGCACGCCGATACCGCCAACGCCGATAAGGTGCACGCCCAAATTCAGGAAGTTTGAAATCCAATAAGAAAGACCGACTGCAATCAAGCCCAAGCCGGTAAACAGATAGCCGGCAAACAAAATCCAAAGCATAGGCTCTTTCAGTACAGCTTTATACCACCAGCGGTACACCTGCACGGTAAAAATCACACCGGCAGCCAGAGCAAACAACGCGGCCAGTCCCGGCAAAATGTTATGCGCCATCAGCATGGCGGTCAGCATAGGCAGCCAAAGCGATGCGTGCGCCACCCATTGAGGGCTGGGAATTTGCGGCACGTTCAGGCGTTTGGACGTAAAGAACGAGATAATCCGCATACCGATCAAACCGATAAACCCGGCCACCATAATCAAACCGGATTGCAAACCGGTCATCAGCGCAATGGCATCAAACAGCTGCACTTTCAGATGGAAGGCGAAATGGGTGCCGCCCAAAACAAAAATAGCGAACACGGCAACATAGTTGCGCTTGTTTTGAGAACGGATTACCGGCAAAGCCATGCATACCGCGCCATACCAGAAAAAGATCGTACCGAATATGCCGCTTGCCGTTACCCCCCAACCGGGGATAAACATACAAATGCGGGCCAACAGCCAAAATGCGGTCAAACCGGCCAACGCCTTACCGCGTGTCGGCGGCTGGCCTGTCCAAGTCGCCACGGCCGTCAATAAAAATGCAATGACAACCAATCCGGCATAGCCCCAAATCATTTCATGGGCATGCCAATAAAAACCCGGCAACTCAGGCGTACCCTGAAAGCCGAAGCCCCAAAGCAGTATAGACAATGCGCCATACAAAGCCGCCAACGAATAAAACGGGCGGAAGGCCATTGCCCAAACCGGGTGTTTGAACAAATCGGTCATGGTGGTTCCTTCAATTTTTATATCATCATAAAACAGCAACAGAGGCCGTCTGAAACTTTTCAGACGGCCATCGATTCCTTTCCCTGTTACACATTTTCAGGCAAAGGCAAAAAAGGTTCAATCGCAGGGAAAAGCTCGCGCTCCTCAAAGCGCGCATGATCGCGCAAAGTAACAGCAAACTCCTTATTCCATGATTCATTCATATATTCAGGATGCGCCATCATCGCGCGCAATTTGGCATGATCGCCTTCAAAACGCTGACGCAACGCAGGCTCAATTTTATCCCAATACGGCGCAAACATGGTTTCCTCTTCCAAGAAATGTGGCTCAAGCTCAATAAAATGAGGCTCCAGCTCCGCCTGATGGCTTTGATCGGGCGTACGCAGGAGACGGACACACAACGACAGCGAGCCATGATGTTCGCGGGAAAGTTCTATTAAGGCAGGATGGCGTTTCAAGGGCTTCATAAGTTCGTTATAATGGTAACAGTTTGTCAAACTGGATTAATTCAAATGTTTCAGATATTATGAAACCCAATCCCACATAAAGTCAAACAGCCCCTCTCCAAGCACTACGCTTTTGACATATAATAAAAATATCTAAAGAGCCAGCCATGTATCTGACCCAACATACCGATTACGGATTGCGCGTATTGGTTTATACCGCCATCAACGACGACACCCTCGTCAATATCGGCACCATTGCCGAGACTTACAATATTTCCAAAAGCCATTTGATGAAAGTGGTTACCTCATTAGTCAAAGGCGGTTTTCTGGTCAGCGTGCGCGGCAAAGGCGGCGGTTTGCGCTTGGCAGACAATCCTGAAAACATCAATATCGGTGCAGTGGTACGCCATCTTGAGCCGATGCAGGTCGTCGAATGCATGGGCGACAACAACGAATGCCTCATCACCCCTTCCTGCCGACTGACCGGTATCATCACCGGCGCCATCAAAGCCTTCTTTAATCATTTAGATCAATACTCACTGCAAGATCTGCTGGACAAGCCGACTTACGACATACTTTATACACCGCGCATCCCGATCAACGAAATACGCGGAACGGCCGACTAAATCTTCAGGCCGTCTGAAAACAATCTAGCCATACTGAAATGGTATTACTGAAATAATAAAAAATGCCGTCTGAAATGGAGATTTTCAGACGGCATTGGTTTACAAAACACTCTACAGCTTAAATAGCTGACTTTCATTCGATAGGTTAATTTTTATGCTAAATATATCGAATATAAGACAACAGAAAAACCTAAAATAAGAATAATCATAGCAACCGTAAAATTTATTCTTAATATTTTCAAATAAAATTTATTGGATATTTTTTGTATTCCAAACAGTATCTTGAAAAATGTTAATTGCATACTTCTATGAGTAAATAGATATTCAAAAAAACCTATATCCATCCCTTCTGATTTTAATATTTTATATAGCATTACTAGATTAATGATAACTGCAATAAAATACAAAAATGCTAAAAAAAACTGAAAATAAGGAAATAACTCCACCAAACTACTCCTTCTTTTTTAAAAAGGATTTTCCCTAAAAAACATATTAGACGACATAACCGAATTGCTATTGTCGACATTATATTCCAATCTTTCGCAAACCAATGAATACAAAAATGCCCGAAGCCAAAAGCCTCGGGCATTTTTAATATTTGGTGGGTCCGGTGGGTTTCGAACCCACGACCAAGGGATTATGAGTCCCCTGCTCTAACCCCTGAGCTACAGACCCGTCAAGAGTAGAAGCGGATTATAGCATAACTTGTTGCTTGTTCAAGATGCCGGGCAAATGTTTCAGACGGCCTGTTGGTTTTCTATCCGGGCATTATGCCGATACGCCCAATGCTTCCCAAACTTTCAAAGCATCTGCCGTTGCTTTAACATCGTGAACACGGATGATTTGCGCGCCTCGGGCGACTGTGGCCAAAGCGGCTGCCACGCTGCCGTGTACGCGTTTGGCGGCATCTTGTTCGCCTGTCAGCTCGCCAATCATGCTTTTGCGCGATATGCCGATCAGAAGGGGGAATCCGGTTGCTTCCATCAACTCAGGCAAATGTTGTATCAGGGTAATGTTGTGTTGCAGGTTTTTGCCGAAACCGAAGCCGGGGTCGAGCGTGATGCGTTCAGGGTCAATGCCTGCTTGAACGCATTCTGCCGCGCGTGCTTTTAAATAACGCGCGATTTCTTCGACGACATCTTGATATTGCGGATTAAGCTGCATGGTTTTGGGCAAACCCTGCATGTGCATGAGACACACGCCTGTCTTCGGCTGTTGCGCCAATAATGCGACTGCGCCTTCATCACTCAATGCGGCAACATCGTTGATAATATCGACGCCGCCTTGCGCCAAGGCTTTTTCCATGATTGCCGTGTGGCGCGTGTCCAAGCTGACGGGAACATTCCACTTGGCCACTTCCGCCAAAACCGGCTGCACTCTGGCCCATTCTTCTTCGAGAGAAACACCATCCGAACCCGGGCGGGTAGATTCGCCGCCGATATCGAGAATATCCGCGCCGTCTTTCAGCAGCTGCTCGGCATGTGCCAATGCTGTTGAGACATTTTGCGAATAGGTGCCGCCATCGGATAATGAATCGGGGGTCAGATTGACGATGCCCATGATTTTCGGTTTGTCCAAGGCGATTTCAAATCGGCCTGCCTGCCAAATGCGTGTGTTCATAATGCGTCCATTGATGAAATAATAGGATAGAGGCCGTCTGAAATTTTTCAGACGGTCTTTAGGTTTTGACTTCAAACAGTCAATTACATTCCGCCGTAATTCGGCCCGCTTGCGCCTTCGGGACAAATCCAAGTGATGTTTTGCGTCGGGTCTTTGATGTCGCACGTTTTGCAGTGTACGCAGTTGGCGGCGTTGATTTGCAGGCGCGGGCTGCCGTTTTCTTCGACGATTTCATATACACCAGCCGGACAATAGCGGGTTTCGGGCGAGGCGTATTCTTTGTAGTTTACGTCTATCATGACCTGCGGATTTTTCAGCACCAAATGGTCGGGCTGGTTTTCTTCGTGCGCAAGGTTGGCAAGGAACACGCTGCTCAAGCGGTCGAAGGTCAACACGCCGTCGGGCTTCGGATAATCAATCGGTTTGCATTCGGCTGCTTTTTTGAGCTGCTCGTTGTCTTTGCCGTGATGTTTCAAAGTCCACGGGGCTTTGCCTCTGAAAATCATCTGGTCGATACCGGTATAGATTGAGCCGAGGTAAACGCCCCATTTGAATGACGGACGGACATTGCGCGCGGCGTAAAGCTCTTGATACAGCCAGCTTTGTTCAAAACGTTGCTGATAATCCACTGCCTCTTTGCCGCTGTCGAAGCTTTCCACTTCTTCAAGGTTTTCCAACAAGGGGAACACGGCTTCTGCGGCGAGCATAGCGGATTTCATGGCCGTATGGATGCCTTTGATGCGCGGCATATTCAGGAAACCTGCGGCATCGCCGATTAAAACGCCGCCTTTAAACGATAGCTTCGGCAGGCTTTGCAAACCGCCTTCAATCAGCGAACGCGCGCCATACGCGATACGGCGGCCGCCTTCAAAGGTTTTGCGGATTTCAGGATGGGTTTTGAAACGTTGGAACTCTTCAAACGGCGACAGATAAGGGTTTTGATAATCTAAGCCGACCACAAAACCGACAGCGACTTTGTTTTCATCAAAGTGATAAATAAACGAGCCACCGTAGGTTTTGCTGTCCAACGGCCAGCCTGCGCTGTGCATGACCAAACCGGGCTGATGTTTTTCAGACGGCACTTCCCAAATTTCTTTAATGCCCAAGCCGTAAGTTTGCGGTTCGCTGTTTTGGTCGAGCTTGAATTGTTCAATGACTTGCTTGGAAAGCGAGCCGCGACAGCCTTCGGCAAACAGGGTTTGCTGCGCCCAAAGCTCCATGCCGGGCTGAAATGAATCGGTCGGTTCGCCGTCTTTGCCCACACCCATATTGCCGGTCGCAATGCCTTTGACCGAACCGTCTTCGTGATACAGCACTTCGGCGGCGGCAAAGCCCGGATAGATTTCCACGCCCAAATTTTCCGCCTGCTCTGCCAACCAGCGCACGACTTCACCCAAGCTGGCAATATAGTTCGCATGGTTGTCGAAATTCGGGGTAACCGGCAAGTTGAAGGCTTTTTTCTCGGTCAGGAACAAAACCCTGTCCTTCGTCACTGTACGCGTCAGCGGCGCGCCTTTTTCTTTCCAATCAGGAATCAACTCATTCAAAGAAATCGGATCGATGATGGCACCGGCTAGCGAGTGCGCACCGGCCTCCGAACCCTTCTCCACCACGCAAACGCTGATTTCGCGTCCATTCTTTTCGGCAAGCTGCTTGAGTTTGATGGCGGCAGACAAACCCGACGGGCCTGCGCCGACAATCACGACATCGTATTGCATACTGTCGCGCTCGATGGTTTCTGTCATAGTGGTTCCTGTATTGTCATTATTCAATTTAATCCGCTAATTATACAGCCTGGACATATAGTTACCAAATACAACAAAAGGCCGTCTGAAACTTTACTCAAATTTCAGACGGCCTTTACTGTATTCAAAAGATTACTGCGCTTTGGTTTCCGTTACAAAACCGATTTTGCTGATACCGGCTTCGCGCGCCGCTTGCAGGGCTTGGTTGACGTAATCGTATTCAACCGCCTTATCCGCCGCAATCGCCACAATCACATCTTCGTTTTTCGCTTTGGCTTCTTTCAGCTTGGCAGTTACCGTTGCCAAATCCACTTTGGCATCAGAATCACCGCCAACAACATAAGCACCACTGGCATCAATGCTCAAACGCAAAGGATCTTTAGGCTGCTGCTTATCCTCTTTTGCCGCTTTTTCCGAAGCAGTCGGCAATTCCAAAGGAATCGAGTGGGTCAGCACCGGCATGGTAATCATAAATACAATCAGCAACACCAGCATCACGTCCACCAAAGGTGTAACGTTGATATCCGACATCGGCGCATCATCGCCGGAATTCATTGATCCGAAAGCCATGGTTTAATCCTTTTGGTTCAGCAGGCGGACATGCAGGTCATGTGCAAATGCGTCCATATCTTGCGCGATGGTTTTTGTACCGCGGTTGAGGAAGTTGTACGCCAATACGGCCGGAATCGCTACAAACAAGCCGACAGCAGTCGATACCAAAGCCTCACCAATCGGACCAGCTACCGCAGCAATGCTCATTTGGCCGCTTTCGCTGATGCCGATCAGAGCATGGTAAATACCCCAAACAGTACCCAGCAGGCCGATAAACGGAGCGGTTGCGCCGATGGAGGCCAAAGCAGTCATACCGTAGTCGAACTGACGCATGGTTTGGGACATGCTGTTGCGGATATGAACAACCAAGTATTCGTTCAAAGGCAACTCGTCAATCAGCGATTTACTTGTTGTTTGACGGTAGTTTTGGTATGCACGCAGAGATTCATCGGCAACGCGGCTCATCGGTGCTTCTACCGCTTTGGCTTTCTGTACGGCATCGGCCAGCGTAAACGCATTCAACATCAGCTCTTTCACCTGTGCATTGCCTTTTTTCGCTTTGCGGTATTTGATGCAGCGGATCACGATAACGCTCCACGTTACCACGCTCATCAACAACATCAGGACAAATACACCAATCAGTACCACATCACCTGATTTGAAAACTAAACTTAAATCCATAATTTTTCCAAGTTAAAAATAAAATTAAAATTTCTATTGGGTCATTTAAAAATATTTCCCAACAGCATATATTTTCCAATCAATCAGCTTAGTCCTAGATACTTATTCAAGCGTGAATTTGACAGGTACTTTAAATTCAGTCCAAACGCTTGCATGACAGCTACCATCTTTAACGGCTTTACGCGCCGCATTATCCAGACGACTATAACCACTTGACTTATTCACACTAATTGAATCCACTTTACCGCCCGGACCAACCAAGACTTTCAGCACGACCAAGCCCTCTTCGCCATTTTCAGTTGACATTGTCGGATATGGGGGTCTCGGAATATGGCAGGTTCCTTTTGCAGGATTGCCTTTACTGCTGCCGGCACCTGTACCGCTGCCACCTCCGTCACCGCCGGTGCCGGAGCCATGTTCGCCTTTCGCACCGCCGCTGCCGGAGCCGCTGCCTTCGCCGCGTCCGCTGCCAGTACCTTTCGTACCGCCACCGTTGCCTTTACCTTCCCCGTTCAAGGCTTTGCCTTCGCCGTTGCCTTTACCGTTTTCAGCAGTATTCGGCCCGGTTTTGTTGCCTGAGTATTCAGATGCTTTAGGAGATGGTTTAGGCTCTGCCTTCGGCTCTGGTTTTGGTTCAGGTTTTGGCTCGGGCTTCGGCTCAGGTTTGGGTTCCGGCTTAGGCTCGGGCTTAGGTTTCTCGATGGGTTTCGGTTTTTCCTTTTGCTGTACGATATCCGCTTTTTCTTTTTTCGTTACCACAGGTTTGATAACAGGCTTGGGCGGTTCGACAGGCTTAGGTTTGGGTTTAGGTTTCGGCTGTTCGGGGGTAGGCTCCGGTGCAGCAGGCGCGCCTTCGCCCTCAGGGCTGCCGTCGCCTCCGCCGAAATCGCCCAAATCGACAAATTCAATATTCGCCATTTCGACAGGAGGCGGTTTGTGCGCGTGCCATAAAAGTGCAACCAAGCCGACGTGAATCAACGCAACGGAAGTCACGACGGCTGGAGTTAAAATTCGTTTTTTATCCATAATTCCGTTATGTTAATAGCAACAATTCCCGTTTGCAAGTCGTTTTACAGTCAAAATAAGCATTAATGCTTATAGAGAAAGTTTATAGACCTGCTGTTTTAAAGGCTGCATATCATAATATGATATTAGCTCTCATTACTAATATTATCAAACAAAAGGTCGTTTTAAAAGATAAACGGTAAGACAAAACAGCCTATTCTTCCGGCGTTTATGCTATCCGCACATTAAACCAATATCGAAACCTCATCAGACCGATCAAAATTCAAATGGTTTCAAATCATCTGTATAAAACATCAGGCCGTCTGAAAACATTCTTTCAGACGGCCTGATTCAAACAAAATCATTTTTTCCGTTTCGCCCTTGGGTGCGCCTCATCATAAACGCGCGCCAAATGGTCAAAGTCCAGCTTTGTATAAACTTGCGTAGCGGAAAGGTTGCTGTGACCCAACAATTCCTGTACGGCGCGGATATCGCCCGATGCCTGCAAAAGATGGGTTGCATAGCTGTGGCGCATCATGTGCGGCGAGATATGGCTGGCGCTGCCCACGCGCACTGCCCACGCCTGCAGGCGTTTTTGAATTTGACGTTGCCCCAGCCTGCCGCCGTTCTTATTAGTAAACAAGGCCTGCTCGCCCTCTTTGGCAATACGCACTGCCAAATAATCACGCAATGCCGCAATGCTCTTGCCCACCAAAGGCACTTGCCGCTGCTTGCCGCCTTTACCCTTCACACTGACCCAGCCTTCGTCCAAAACGATACCGTCCAGATTCAAACCTTGTATCTCGCTCAGGCGCAAACCGCTACCATACATCAATTCAAACATGGCCTTATCGCGCACGTCCAATTCGTCATCAACAGGCGCATGGTCAAGGATATGGTTTAAAGGTTCTTGCGGTAGTGCTTTAGGCAAGCGTTCGGGCAGGCGCGGCGCTTTCATATTAAACGTCGGGTCGCTTTCCATGACTTCTATCTGCACCAGCCAACTGCAATACTGCCGCCATGCCGACAATTTCCGCGCCAAGCTGCTTTCGCTTAACCCCTTTTGCGACAGCTTTTTCAATGCCGCCACAAAATCACGGCGCATCGGCAGGCCGTTTTTCAGATTATCGGGCAACAGACGCATCAATTCACTCAAATCGCGCCGATAAGCGGAAACGGTATGCTGCGACTTACCTTGTTGCGACAAGGTTTTCAGATAGCGCTCAAGATGAAGCGCAAAATGATTTGATTCCGCCATTTCAGACGGCCTCCAATGCTGCCTTCAAGGCCAAAGGCAGACGGCAGACGCGTTGTTTGCCATAGTCGAAACACACCATGCCTGTCTGTACTTTCGCCAACACAAGGCCGTCTGAAATCCTGCGGATACGGTACAGCAAAGAAAAACCCACACCGGCCACGCCTGCCGCACCCATCTCCACCGACAGCTCATCGCCATGATGACCTTGCGCCAAATACTGCACCGCCGCATCCGCCATAATCAGGCCAGCCCCACCGGCATCCATTTCACTCCAACCCAGCGTCGCCAGCCAACGCATCCGCACTTCATGGCACAAACGCAACACTGCATCGTTCGCCAAATGGCCGCCATAGTTCACATCGCCCACCTGCACCGTCAAGGCCGTCTGAAACAAAGGCTTATCACATTCGGCCACCGAAATCCTATCCATTTTGCACACCCGTTTTCAATACTCTACCATTATAAACCGAGACCCTGTTCGTTAATATATAAAAACAATGTAGCGGCTTGTAGTTTTTCATGGCAAAAAACATTATAATTTATCGGATAAATTTACCCTTCACTACTTCAGGAGCTTCTCATGGCACTCGTATCCATGCGCCAACTGTTGGACCATGCCGCCGAAAACAGCTACGGTCTGCCCGCATTCAACGTTAACAACCTCGAACAAATGCGCGCCATTATGGAGGCGGCCGACCAAGTCAACGCCCCCGTTATCGTTCAAGCATCCGCAGGCGCACGCAAATACGCAGGTGCCCCATTCCTACGCCATCTGATTTTGGCCGCAGTCGAAGAATTCCCACACATCCCCGTCGTGATGCACCAAGACCACGGCGCATCTCCTGATGTATGCCAACGCTCCATCCAACTGGGTTTCTCCTCCGTCATGATGGACGGCTCGCTGCTCGAAGACGGCAAAACTCCGTCCACCTACGAATACAACGTCAACGCCACCCGTACCGTGGTTAACTTCTCCCACGCCTGCGGCGTGTCCGTTGAAGGCGAAATCGGTGTATTGGGCAACCTCGAAACCGGCGAAGCCGGCGAAGAAGACGGCGTCGGCGCAGTGGGCAAACTTTCCCACGACCAAATGCTGACCAGCGTCGAAGATGCCGTACGTTTCGTTAAAGATACCGGCGTTGACGCACTGGCGATTGCCGTCGGCACCAGCCACGGTGCATACAAATTCACCCGTCCACCCACAGGCGACGTATTGCGTATCGACCGCATCAAAGAAATCCACCAAGCCCTGCCCAACACCCACATCGTGATGCACGGCTCCAGCTCCGTTCCGCAAGAATGGCTGAAAGTCATCAACGAATACGGCGGCAAAATCGGTGAAACCTACGGCGTACCGGTTGAAGAAATCGTCGAAGGCATCAAACACGGCGTGCGCAAAGTCAACATCGACACCGACTTGCGCCTCGCCTCTACCGGCGCCATCCGCCGCTTCATGGCAGAAAATCCGTCCGAATTCGACCCGCGCAAATACCTGAGCAAAACCGTCGAAGCCATGAAACAAATCTGTCTCGACCGCTACCTCGCATTCGGTTGCGAAGGCCAAGCCGACAAAATCAAACCGATTTCTTTGGAAAAAATGGCAACCAAATACGCCAAAGGCGAATTGAACCAAATCATCAAATAATCTGTACATTGGATTCACACTAAGGCCGTCTGAAAACTTGAAAATAAGGTTTCAGACGGCCTTAGCTTTGGGGAAATTTATAGTAAAATCTTCCGCCAACTACACATCAAAACACATCGAAAGCAAACATGAAACTCGCCGTTATTTTGCCGGCCTATTGTGCCGAAACTTATTTGCCCGAATGCTTGGATTCGGTGTTGAATCAAACATTCCGCGACTTTTTCGTCATCGCCGTCAACGATGCCTCAACAGACAAAACCGGCGAAATCCTCGAAGCTTACGCAGCCAGAGATTCACGTTTGCAGGTTTTCCACCTCCCGGAAAACAGGGGCGAACCGTTTGTCTGCCAATTTGCCATGGATATGCTCAAAGATGTAGAGGTTGAATACGTGGCGCGGATGGACGCGGACGATATTTGCACTCTGGATCGTTTTGAAAAACAAATTCAGTTTTTAGACAGCCATCCCGAAATCGATATTGTCGGCAGCCAAGCCACCATCTTTTTCGACGACCAAACCGGAAGAGAACCCGTTTTAAGCGATCTGCCCCTGCTCGACAAAGACATTAAAGCCTTTTTTTCTAGGGCCGCTCAAAATATGTTCAACCCCACCACCATGTGGCGGCACGACAGCATTAAAAACCTCGGGATAAACTACACCGCGACGGAAACCGCGCCCGATTTCCATATGTGGGTGCAATGCGCCCTACATGGCAAAACCTTTGCCAATCTGCCCGAACCTTTGTTGTTTTACAGGATACACCAAACTCAAGAAAGCAAAAAAAGAGACAAAATCAACAGATCCGTCCAATACACCATGGAGTTGTGGATCAGTCATCTCTTCCCTGATTTGAACGCGACGGAAGTAACGCTCTTAAGCCGCATCTTGTACGAAAAGCAACTGCGCTTGACCACTGAAGAGCTGAAAACCATTTTTGCCGCTTATGACAGAATCAGCAAAGACCGCAGCATTTCATTGTTTGGCGAAGACCGCAATACCATGTTCGACATGATAGACAAGTTCTTCAATTTCTTAAAAAGTCAGTTAAAATTCACTTAAATTATAAAAGGCCGTCTGAAACCTAAGTTTCAGACGGCCTTTGTCTATTTCAAGATCAATCTAAATCAGAACAAGCCGTGAATCACGCCGTCTGCGTCCACATCGATTTTCTCGGCGGCCGGAACTTTCGGCAGACCCGGCATTTTCATCATATTGCCGCACAACGCAACGATAAAACCTGCGCCAGCGGAAACAGTAATACCGCGCACGGTAATGCGGAAGCCTTCGGGGCAGCCCAACAGTTTGGCGTTGTCGCTCAAAGAATATTGGGTTTTCGCCATGCAGATCGGCATTTTGTCCAAGCCCAGTTTTTCCAGTGAAGCGATTTCAGCAGACGCTTCCGCGCTGAAATCAACATCTTCCGCGCCGTACACTTTTTGGGCAATCGCACGGATTTTGTCTTTAATGCTCAACTCAACATCGTAGGAAAAATTGAAGTTGTTCGGTTGATTTTCGATGGCGTTAACGACTTTGTGCGCCAAGTCTGCACCACCCGCGCCGCCTTTGCCCCATACTTCAGTCAGGGAAACTTCAACGCCGTGTTCCGCGCAGGCTTTTTCAATCATGGCCAACTCGGCATCTGAGTCGGACACAAAGCGGTTGATGGCAACCACCACAGGCAGGCCGAATACGTTTTTCAGGTTGGAAATGTGTTTCAGCAGATTAGGCAGGCCTTTTGCCAAAGCATCAAGGTTTTCTTCGCCAAGGTTGGCACGCTCCACGCCGCCGTTGTATTTCAAAGCGCGGACAGTGGCCACGACAACAGCCGCATCAGGTTTCAAATCCGCCAGACGGCATTTGATGTCGCAGAATTTTTCCGCGCCCAAATCCGCGCCGAAGCCTGCTTCGGTTACGGCATAATCGGCAAGGTGTTTCGCCAAACGGGTGGCCGTTACAGAGTTACAGCCGTGGGCGATGTTGGCGAACGGACCGCCGTGTACAAATGCCGGAGTGCCTTCGATGGTTTGCACCAAGTTAGGCTTAATCGCATCTTTAAGCAATGCCGCCATCGCGCCATTCGCTTTCAAATCTTTAGCATAAACGGGGCTGCCGTCTTTGGCATAGGCGACAAGGATGTTGCCCAAACGCTCTTTCAAATCGCTGATGTCTTTAGCAAGACAGAATACCGCCATCACTTCGGACGCAACGGTAATGTCAAAACCGTCAGGACGCATCACGCCGTCAACAGGTTTGCCCATGCCGTCGATGATGTTGCGCAACTGACGGTCGTTCATATCGACCACGCGACGCCACAGCACGCGTTTCGGATCGATGTTCAACTCATTGCCTTGGTAGATATGGTTGTCGAGCATGGCGGCGAGTAAGTTATTCGCCGCGCCGATGGCGTGGAAGTCGCCGGTAAAGTGCAGGTTGATGTCTTCCATCGGCAAAACTTGGGCATAGCCGCCGCCCGCCGCGCCGCCTTTAACACCAAATACCGGACCCAAAGAAGGCTCGCGCAGGGCGATAACAGAATCTTTACCGATATGGCGCAATGCATCCGCCAAACCGATGGTCACGGTGGTTTTACCCTCACCCGCAGGAGTTGGATTAATGGCGGTAACCAAAATCAGACGACCTTGTTTTTGCGGCAGCTTGAATGCTTCGGCAGGATTGATTTTGGCTTTGTAATGACCATAGGGCTCGATGTTGTCAACGTTCAAACCCAGCTTGGCGGCAATTTCACCAATCGGGCGCATGGTGGAAGACTGGGCAATTTCAGCATCGGTTTTGAAGCTCATGATTTTCCTTTATTGAGAGAGGGAAAGGCCGTCTGAAACAATACAATAAAGACGGCTGGAAGAAAAAGAATATTAGTTCTATTATAACGTTTTCCAAAGACAAACCGCAGTGAAAATTTCGATATTTCATCAACAAGCGGATTCATATTGTCAACAATTTAAAACAAAGGAATAAAATATGAGCAGCAACGCATGGCTGTTTTGGGCATTGGCATCGGCAGGCTTCGCCTCATTGACCGCCATTTTCGCCAAAATGGGTTTACAGGGCATAGATTCGGATTTCGCCACCTTTATCCGCACCTTGGTCATCCTCGCCGCTTTAGTATTGTTTTTAACCTACACCGGCAAATGGCAGGGCGTGAACGGCTTTACCGGCCGCAACTGGACATTCCTCATCCTATCCGGCCTCGCTACCGGCGCATCTTGGCTTGCCTACTTCAAAGCCCTGCAACTGGGCAATGCCTCACAAGTCGCACCCGTCGACAAATTCAGCCTGGTCTTAGTCGCCCTGATGGCCGTCGTTTTCTTAGACGAACGGCCAAGCACGCAGGAGTGGGTAGGCTTAGGCTTGGTAACCGCAGGCGTATTGACTTTGGCTTTGAAACGATAAAAATTGGGACATCAAAAAAGGCCGTCTGAAAAATTTCAGACGGCCTTTGCTTTGCTTCAAACAATCAGCTCAATATTAAATGGTGATTCTCCAATTATTTGTGAAAGTAACTGATTATGAAACAGGTATTAAGGCCGCCTGAAAACCGTTTTTCAGACGGCCTCTTCAAGCTGCATTAGTCAGGGCAATGTTTGCTTCAGACAGAACGGGAGAAGCCTCGTTGTTGTTCTTGTTGAATATTTTGGTTTTCTTGAGCAACAAACTGCTGTTGCCGCTCTTCTTCTGAAGCCTGTTGGACTCTTTCGTTGAAGCTGGCAACTTTGTCAGGATTATCAGCCAAAAGTTTTTTTGCATACGAACCGTCGGTATCATTCAATAGTCCTTGCAGCATAGCCATAGTTTCTTCGTATTTGGATTGGGGTTTCTCTTGAGAAGAATTTAAGGGTTTATGTTGTTGTTCCCAATTTTGACGGATACGTTTCAATTCTTCTTCAGGGATTAACAAAGAATTTTCTCCAGGCGTAAGGGCCATTCCCAAATCAGGGTCTTTTAAATTCATGCCCCTTAACAAGGTAGAAGCAACCGAATTGCTGTTCCGTCCCAAGCCCAATATAGGGTATGAGGGATTGCGTCTATTAATTTCCTGGCCTATTTCATACCCTAAATTGAATTTATGCATGACTTCTTCGTAGCTTCCCTCGAAAACTATTTCTTGGTTTTGAGAGGGATGATAAAACCTCATTTTAGCTTCTTGTTCATTGTAGACACGTAATCTGTCAGAAGGTAAATAACCTATTGGTTTAATTTCTCCGTCTTGTGAAGTTGCTAGCCCGTTTAATTCGTGTATCGGACGGTTATTCGGGTCCAATACGACAATAAAATTATGTCCTGCCGTGCCACCAATTAGCGGAAGTTGTGATTTAACGATTTTATAGTTTCCGGTATCTGCCATTTTCAATTTCCTTTTTCAGTATCTTCTACGATTTGTTTTTCAACATTCAAAGAATCCAACCCCTTTTTAGGAGAGACAATGATGCGGTAAATATGTTTTGCACGACCGCTTCCGGAATGCCCTCCTGTAGCTCTTGACCGAATATACCCGTTATATTCGCAAAACTCTTTTCCTGCCACACAAGTCATACCCATATTTGAAACTACATTTTGGATATTTTCAGGGCTATTGTCGCCGTTTAAATGGGACGAAACCATTTTTCCCAACTCTTCTTTCTCCGGTTTATTGGGAAATATTTTAGTAATATATTCTTTGATTTCTCCTTTAGGCAGGTGATCATAATTGACAGACATCCTTGGAAAGCCCAAATCACAAGCAGTTAGAAAGAATGATGAAATCAAGATAATGGAAGATTTTTTCATATTAATGTCCTTTGTGTTTCATAGCAGGGCAGCTCTAGGCAGTAAGTTGAACCGTATCCAGTTTTCGGAAGGTTTTTGCTCACAACACTTTATTCGCCGCCGAATTGTGCCAAAAACTCTTTTTCAGTCAGCTTGGGCGTGTCGTTTGCCAGTTCGTAATACGGGGCTTTGGCATCGATGTAAATCTGTTCTTCCAATTTGAAATCGGCGTTGTCGGCAAACAGTCCGGCGAAGACGAAATAGCTGTCGTTCGGCAGGAAATGGTAGAAAAGGTGTGTACCGCAGTTTTTGCAGAACGCGCGTTCCGCCCATTCGGACGAATGGTAGCGGGAGATGTTTTCACCGCCGTCGATTTTCGGCGGCTTGGCGGCAATCAGCGAAAACGTCGCGCCGCTGCCCCAAGTGCGGCACATTCCGCAATGGCAGGCGTGGACGTGTTTGTCGTGTTCCACTTCTAAAGATACGTCGCCGCACAGGCATTTTGCTTTCATGGTCGAACTCCTTATATTTGAAAGCTGACTTCTAGGTCGTCTGAAACGGTGTTGCCAAAACTTACGTCGCTCGTTTTGGCGAAATTCGCTGCGCTCATTTTCATGACGACCCCGCTGTCAGACAGCGGCTACAAACAGCCCGATGGTGCAGACAAATCCGCCCGTCCACATTACCGAACGTTTGAACCGACTTTGATTTTTTGCCACAAGTTGACAGACAGTTTTTTCGCATCTGAGCTCATTTGAGGCATGACGAAACCGTCTTTCATATCTTGCTCGTTCGGGAAAATAGAACGAGTGTTCACCAGCTCGGCAGGCATTTTTTCGCGTGCAGGTTTGCTGGCCGGCGCGAAGGTTACGGCGATACCGTTTTTTGCAGCCACTTCGGGATCAAGCGTGTAGTTGATGTATTTGTGGGCATTGGCGATGTTTTTCGCATCGGCCGGAATCAACCAAGATTCAATCCAGAAGCCCATGCCTTTCGGCGTCAACACTTCGATGCCGACGTTGTTTTTCACTTCTTCGGAACGCGCTTTGGCCAAGTTCAAGTCGCCGCCGTTACCTGCCGCCAAGCAGATGTCGCCGCGCGCCAGTTCGTCAATAATGGAAGGGCTGAAACGTTTTACATCAGGACGGATAGACTTCAACACTTCCGCCGCCGCTTTCAAATCTTCAGGATTCGAGCCTTTAGGATCTTTACCCAAGTAGTTCAACAAGATTGGGAACATTTCGCTCGGTGTATCCCACAAAGCAATGCCGCAAGATTTCAGCTTGTTGGTGTATTCAGGTTTGAACAGCAAATCCCAGCCGTTTTCAGGCAATTTTCCGCCCAAAAGCTCCTTGCCCTTCGCCGTAATCGCAATCGTATTCACACCTGAGAAGTATGGAACGGCGTATTGATTGCCCGGGTCGGCGGTTTCCAACATCTTCAGCAATTCAGGATCGATGTTTTTGTAGTTCGGAATCAAGTCCTTATTGATTTTTTGGTATGCACCCGCCTCAATTTGACGCGGCAGGAAGGCAATACCGGGCACAACCAAGTCATAGCCAGATTTGCCGGTCAGCATTTTGGCTTCCAGCGTTTCGTTGTTTTCATACAAATCGTAAGTCAGCTTCAAATTGTTGGCTTTTTTGAAGTCTTCGACTGTACTTTCGTCAACGTAGTTTGACCAGTTGTAGATATTCAAAGTATCGGTGGCGGCTGCTTCGGCATTGGCAGCAGGCGCGCTGCCTGCTTGAGGTTGCTCGGCTTTTTTCTCGCCACCGCCGCACGCGGCCAAAGACAATGCGGCCAATACGGCTAATACAGATTTTTTCATACGGGCAGATTCCTGATGAAAGAGTGGTTAATGTCAATAAATAAGAAACCCTGCACCCCATAAACACCCCGGCGCAGAGTTAGGCTATTGTAATGGAAACGTAAGCAAACGCAAAGCAATATCCATCTGATTTTTATTGAAATAAGGCAAAGCAACACCATCTTTTTACCAAAAGCGTTGCACCGGCTGTCGTTTTTGGGCAAAATACGGCTAATTTGCGCGCGTTTATAGAGAAAAAGCTTGCATACAAGGAAATCTGTCTTTAAAATTGCGCGTTTACAGAATTTATTTTTCAGGAGATATTCAATATGGCAAACAGCGCACAAGCCCGCAAACGTGCCCGCCAGTCGGTTAAACAACGCGCCCACAACGCCAGCCTGCGTACTGCATTCCGTACCGCTGTGAAAAAAGTGTTGAAAGCAGTTGAAGCCGGCGACAAAGCTGCTGCTCAAGCAGTTTACCAAGAATCCGTTAAAGTCATCGACCGTATCGCTGACAAAGGCGTATTCCACAAAAACAAAGCAGCCCGTCACAAAAGCCGTCTGTCTGCAAAAGTAAAAGCTTTGGCTTAATACTGACGCAGATGCCGGAAATCCTGACAATCAAAACAGGATGAATCGAGCTGATACGATGCCCCTGAGGTCCTGCCTTTCAGGGGCATTGCCGTATTCACAACCCAAACCGACTAAATAAACCTATTTACCCCCTCATCAGGCCGTCTGAAAAACAACGGAAACTCTCATGAACAAGATGTTGAAACATTCCCTAAGTATCGGATTCATTGCCGCCGCCCCGCTGGCCGCCGCCGATACCGCCCTACACTGCACCACCATTCAAGACAACGCCACCCGTTTGGCGTGTTACGACAACATCTACTCGGCGCAACTCCCCCCTCAATCCCCACTGCCGCAAGCGCAAACCGAAACGGCCAAAACACCGGTCGACCTCGAAAAAAGCGTGCGCAAGAGCATTGAGAAAAAAGAAGCGGCCATTGTATTCGACAATCCTACCCACCCGAATATTTCAGACGACGTATTAAGTGAAACTGCCGACAGCTACACACCTCTAAGCCTGATGTACGATTTAGATAAAAACGACACACGCGGCCTATTGAGCGTACGCGAGCATAATCCTATGTACCTCATGCCTGTTTGGTACAACAGCAGCCCCAACTATTACCCGGAATCCCCCAGCCGCGGCGTAACCACGCAGGAAAAATTCAGCGAACAAAAACGCCTCGAAACCAAAATGCAGGTTTCCTTCAAAAGCAAGATTGCCGAAGATTTATTCAAAACCCGTGCCGATGTATGGTTTGGCTACACCCAAAAATCCGACTGGCAAATCTTCAACCAAGGCCGCAAATCCGCTCCGTTCCGCAATACCGACTACGAACCCGAAATCTTCATTACCCAACCCGTTAAAGCAGACCTGCCTTTCGGCGGCAAACTGCGCATGGTCGGCGCAGGTTTTGTTCACGAGTCCAATGGTCAAAGCCGCCCCGAATCACGCTCATGGAACCGGGTTTACGCCATGGCCGGCATGGAATGGGGCAAGCTGACCGTCATCCCTAGGGTTTGGATGCGCGCCTTCGACCAAAAAGGAGACGATGACGACAATCCGGACATCAACAAATACATGGGTTACGGCGACTTGAAAGTCCAATACCGCTTCAATGACAAACAAAATGTTTATTCCGTCCTGCGTTACAATCCGAAAAGCGGACGCGGCGCCGTTGAAGCGGCCTATACTTTCCCCATCAAAGGCAAACTCAAAGGCGTTGTCCGCGGCTTCCACGGCTACGGCGAAAGCCTGATTGACTACAACCACAAACAAAACGGCATCGGCTTCGGCCTGATGTTCAACGACTGGGACGGCATCTAAATGACCCCATATTGTTTCAGACGGCCTTTGCAATCAAGGCGGCCGTCTGAAACAATAAGACAAAACAAGCCATTCGTTTAAAATACTCGTTTCCTAGCGTCCAAACGCGTATAATGCAAAGTTTGGGCAAAACTTGCCGGAATGAAACAAAGATGACAGAAGCCGCAGCCGAAAGCGGAAAAATCGCCAAGGCTTTAAAGAAATACCTGATTACAGGCGTGCTGGTTTGGTTACCGATTGCCGTAACCATCTGGGCGATGAGCTATATCATCTCCGCCGCCGACAGACTGATCAACCTATTACCGGAAAGCTGGCAGCCCCAGCATTTCTGGGGGTTCAACATTCCCGGCTTGGGCATCGTCGCCGCCACAGTCGTCTTGTTCGTTACCGGCGTATTTGCCGCCAACGTATTGGGCAGACGGATTCTCGGCGCATGGGACAGCCTTTTAGGACGTATCCCCGTCGTCAAATCCATCTACTCCAGCGTTAAAAAAGTTTCCGAATCCCTGCTCTCCGACAGCAGCCGCTCGTTCAAAACCCCCGTACTGGTTCCCTTTCCGCAACCGGGCATTTGGACGATAGCCTTTGTTTCCGGCCATATCCCCGCCAAACTCAAAGGCAGCCTGCCGCAAGATGACGACTATATTTCCGTTTACGTCCCAACCACGCCCAACCCGACCGGCGGCTATTACATCATGGTGAAAAAAAGCGACGTTCGCGAGCTGGACATGAGCGTGGATCAGGCATTGAAATATGTGATTTCGCTGGGCATGGTGATGCCGGACGACTTGCCGGTTAAAGCCCTACCCGCCCAAAAACCGTCTAAAGACGGTCATACCGAACACAACAATTAAGGTCTTCTTTTTTCAGACGGCCTTTCCTTCTTTTCAAATTGAACAATATAAAAAGGTGATTTTATGCGTACCAACTATTGCGGCCTTATCAGCGAGCAATACTTAGACCAAACCGTTACCGTCAAAGGCTGGGTACACCGCCGACGCGACCACGGCGGTGTGATTTTTATCGACCTGCGCGACCGCGAAGGCATCGTTCAAGTCGTGATTGACCCTGATACGCCCGAAGCATTTGCCGCTGCCGACTCTTCCCGCAACGAATACGTTTTGAGCATTACCGGCCACGTACGCAACCGTCCTGAAGGTACAACCAACGACAAAATGATTTCCGGCAAAATCGAAATCCTCGCCAAAGAAATCGAAGTCTTGAACGCCGCCGCTACGCCTCCGTTCCAAATCGACGACGAAAACATCAGCGAAAACGTGCGTCTGACCAACCGCGTTATCGACTTGCGCCGTCCTACCATGCAACGCAACCTGCGTCTGCGTTACCAAGTCGCCATGGGCGTTCGCCGTTATCTGGACGCGCAAGGCTTTATCGACATCGAAACCCCGATGCTGACCCGTTCCACTCCGGAAGGCGCGCGCGACTACCTCGTGCCGAGCCGCGTTCATCCGGGCGAATTCTTCGCGCTGCCGCAATCTCCACAATTATTCAAACAATTGCTGATGGTGGCCGGTTTCGACCGTTACTACCAAATCACCAAATGTTTCCGTGACGAAGATTTGCGTGCCGACCGTCAACCTGAATTCACTCAAATCGACTTGGAAACCTCGTTCTTGAACGAGGATGAAATCATGGACATCACCGAAGGCATGGCCAAACAAGTCTTCAAAGACGCATTGGGCGTGGATTTGGGCGACTTCCCACGCATGCCTTATTCTGAAGCCATGTTCTACTACGGCTCTGACAAACCGGACATGCGCATCAACTTGAAATTTACCGAGTTGACCGACCTGATGAAAACGGAAGAATTCAAAGTTTTCCGTGGCGCAGCCGACATGAAAGGCGGCCGCGTGGTTGCACTGCGCGTGCCGAACGGCGCAAAATTCAGCCGCAAAGAAATCGACGAATACACCAAATTTGTCGGCATCTACGGCGCGAAAGGCCTGGCCTACATCAAAGTAAACGATGTGAGCAACCTCTCCAACGGCGAAGACAGCGGCCTGCAATCTCCAATCGTGAAATTCCTGTCTGAAAACGCCCTGAAAGAAATCATTGCGCGTACCGGCGCGCAAAACGGCGACATCATCTTCTTCGGCGCAGACAAAGCCAAAGTCGTGAACGAAGCCATCGGCGCGCTGCGTATCAAAGTCGGCTTGGAACACGGCAAAGACAACGGCTACTTCGTAGACGAATGGAAACCTTTGTGGGTTGTCGATTTCCCAATGTTCGAATACGACGAAGAAGCCGACCGCTACGTTGCCGTACACCATCCGTTTACCGCGCCTAAAGAAGGTCATGAAGACCTGATGGTTTCCGACCCGGCAAACTGCCTGGCCCGTGCCTACGATATGGTATTGAACGGCTGGGAAATCGGCGGCGGCTCTATCCGTATCCACCGCGCAGACGTACAAGAGAAAGTGTTTGCCGCGCTGAAAATCAGCCCTGAAGAGCAACAAGAGAAATTCGGCTTCCTCTTGGATAACTTGAAATTCGGTGCGCCTCCTCACGGCGGCCTTGCATTCGGCCTCGACCGTCTGGTTACCCTGATGACCGGTGCCGAGTCCATCCGCGACGTGATTGCCTTCCCGAAAACACAACGTGCACAATGTCTGCTGACCAATGCACCTAATGTGGTCGATGACAAACAGCTGCGTGAATTGAGCCTGCGTCTGCGTCAGAAAGCAGTTGAAACAAAAGAAGCATAATTTATCGGCTTAACCTTTAAAATATCAAGGCCGTCTGAAAAATTTGAAATTTCTTTCAAATTTTTCAGACGGCCTTTCTGTATTTTAGTCGTTTATATATAATCAACTTATAAACTGTTTTATTTTAAACGTTCACTTTAATGACGTTAGAGTATAAAAAACAACCGTTTGTAAGAAAAACAAACAAATAAGCTCCACAAGCACTATCATGACTGTTATAACAATAAAGGAACCCAACAATGTTTCTGATACTGACGGGGCTGATACTGACTTTTTTTGTTTTGTTGTTTATTATTACTTCAATTATTCATAAAAAACAGTTTGCCTATAACACACACCAAGACTATAACTATCCCTCCCTCCCCTCTACCGCGCATGCAACCCTCAAAGGCGGCAGCCTGACCTTGCCCGCCACTGTCAGCGGACGGGATACCGTCATTGCCAAAATCCGTATCAAGTCCAACTGGATGGGACTATTGTTCTTGCCTTTTGTCGAAACCATTTCATCCAAAGGCAAATGGAAGCAATATTTCGAATACGGCGCAAAAGGCGTGCGCTATATCAATCTGAGCGACACCTTCTCCGACAGCGACAAAACCGTCCGTTTGGAAGGTAGATACCTGACTTTGGCCGATCAAGAAATCGAACTTTCCGTTTATCCGCGTGAAAACCTCGACGGCAAAAAAATCCTTGTCCTTGCGCCCCATGCCGACGATGCCGAACTCAGCGCATACGGTTTGTATGAAAAACACGCCGCCAATTCAATGATCTGCACCTTAACCGCCAGCGAAGGCGGCAGCTTCCACTATGGTAACCTTTACGGCCAATGCGACTGCGACACTCAGGCCCAATATCTGCAAAAAGGCCGGATGCGCGTTTGGAACAGCCTGACCGTCCCCCTTTTAGCTGGCGTGCCGTCTGAAAATATCCTGCAACTGGGCTACTTCGACAGCACATTGACCGCCATGCGCCAAAATCCGGAAAAAGAGATTAAATCGACCAAAATCGATACGGCCGACATCGATATTTTCCGCCATGCCAATACCTCCCCATTGGCGCAACAACTCAAGCCCGGCTCAACCTGGAACAGCTTGGTGGACAATCTCGGCTATCTGATAGAAACATTCCAGCCGGACATTATCGTGTCGCCTTCCCCCAATATTGACACGCATCCCGACCACCAACACACAACGCTGGCCGCCATCGAAGCCCTGCGCAAAATCAATTACCGCCGCGGTAATCTGTTTTTGCACACCATCCATTATCTGAGCGACGACTTCCCAATCGGCAAAGTAGGCTCTTCCCTCAGCCTGCCGCCGCTTGCCGAGCAACCGTTTTACTTCCAAAGCATTTATTCCCATCCTTTGGATAAAGAAGAGCAAAACCGCAAACTCCTTGCCCTTGACGCCATGAACGACATCCGCCCCAATTCAGACGGCTATATGCGCTGGAGCACCATGATATTCAAAGGCCTAAACAAACTGCGGCACCACGTCCTCCACATCGACAAAGACTTGGTCAACCGCTTTGTCCGCAGCAACGAATTCTTCTATAGTGTCCCCATTACCGACCTGTACCAAGAAGAAACGCTGAAAAAAATTACCTATCAGGGCAAAGCCCAATAAACCATAAAGGCCGTCTGAAAAGATGTTTCAGACGGCCTTTATCACACCCAATCAAAACAACAAAATCACCGCATTACAAACGAAAAACACCAAGCCCAAATCCAAACGCGACAACCCAAGTTATAATAAAACCCTTCCCATACGCCCCACATCATCATGCCGATTTACTTCATCGCCGATTTGCACCTGAGCGAATCCCATCCCCAACTGACCGCTCTCTTCCAAAAATTTATCCAAGAAAAAGCCGTCCATGCCCAAGCCGTGTACATCCTCGGCGACCTTTTCGATTTTTGGATCGGCGATGACGAAAACAGCCCTTTGGTGCAAACCATCAAGCAAACCATCCGCAGCCTGACCAAGCGCGGCGTCGCCTGCTATTTTATCCATGGCAACCGCGACTTCCTCATCGGCAAAACCTTCGCCCGCGATACCGGCATGATCTTACTGCCAGAGTACGCCGTGATCGACCTATTCGGCACGCCCACCCTGCTCTGTCACGGCGACACCCTCTGCACCGACGATCATTCTTATCAAAAATTCCGCCGTACCGTCCATCAAAAATGGCTGCAACGCCTGTTCCTGCTTTTGCCGCTCACACTCCGGCTGAACATCGCTGCCAAAATCCGCAGGCAGAGCAAACAGGACAAACAACACAAAACCGCCGACATCATGGACGTTAATCCAACCTTTACCCACGAAACCATCCAACGCTTCCACACGCCCCTGCTCATTCACGGCCATACCCACCGCGAAAACATCCATCGCAACGCCGATTACACCCGCATCGTACTCGGCGACTGGCGCGACAATTACGCCTCCATTCTCGAAGTCGATGCCGAAGGCTACCGTTTTATCGCCTTATAAAACATCAGGCCGTCTGAAAACCGGTTTCCCGATTATTCAGACGGCCTGACTGACAAACATCCTCAAACAGTTTACGCAAACCAACCGCGTATCCGCTCCAAACCACCAAAGCGCACACACGCATCCGCATTCGCTTCAGTTTTCGGTTTCGCCCGATAAGCAATGCCGAATCCCGCTTCCAATATCATCGGAATATCATTCGCACCATCGCCCATCGCCACCACCTGCCACGGAGCCAAACCCAGACGCTCACGGTATTCGCGCAACAAATCCGCCTTAGCCTGCGCATCGATAATCCGCCCTTTCAGACGGCCTGTCAGCTTGCCGTTTTCCACTTCCAACACATTCGCAAAATGGAAATCCAAGCCCAAACGCCGTTGCAGGCGTTCCGTAAAAAACGTAAATCCGCCCGACACCAGCATAAACTTCACATCATTCCGTTTACACGCTTCTAATAAAAATTCCGCGCCCGGCGACAACTGCAACACATTCTCGTACACCTCTTCCAACACGCGCTCGTCCAAGCCGGCCAGCAAAGCCACACGCTTGCGCAAAGACTGCTCAAAGTCCAACTCGCCGCGCATCGACTGCTCCGTAATCTTGGCCACCTCATCCTTCAGTCCGACACCAGCCGCAATCTCATCCACACACTCAATCGTAATCAGCGTCGAATCCATATCGCTGACAATCAGCCCCAAATCGGCAAAAGCCACATCCGGCAACACCGCGCCATCTATCTGCTGCGCAATCAACGCCGCACGCATCCCGTCCGTCAGTTCAAAATCATCCGAAACCGGCACACGCAACACCGACTTCCCTGATGGCGCAGACACCAAACCGCCAAACGCCGACCAGTCGCACGCGCCCAAATCCCCATGTTGCAACACCAAAACTTTCTTCATCTCTTTCTCCTCATGCCCCAAAACCTTTGCAAACAAATCCGGTACACATTCAGCTTAAAACAACACAAACCGTATTTTTGCAAAGGCCTTAAAAAAACCAAAACAGCATTATAGCCGAACAACCCCGGCAATTTTCAGACGGCCTGGAAACAAATTCAGCTCGAGCTGCCAATACCAATATTTACATCAACAAACCAAGCAATTACTCAAAAATTTGATTTGGGACAAGCTGTTTGAAAAACTTTGCAAGCAACAGATAACTTTCTGTTGATTTTTTTCACCGTTTCGATATAGTTATTTATGTCTAGTTTGATACTAACCTTTGTATCTAGTTTTCATTGCATTACCACCTCCATTCGTTGCCAACGGCTCCCTTTCCGGCGGCAACCTTTTTTTGACCCGATGGTTTGGCAAAATCGAAATTGAATCAAATAAAATGATTCGGGGACTTATATTTAATTTTTAAAACAAAACGGCTTATCAAAAACAACGGCTCAATTTAAACAGATATTGCCGCCAATATTTAAAAACAAACAGACCTTTCTTTATCAAGGATCCCTCCCAATGCACCATTCTGAGAAACTATTCAAACTGAGCACACTTGCCCTCTGCCTTGCCGCACTGCCCCAAGCCGCACAAGCTGCCGAAGAAGTACAACAGGCTGAAGTGGAACAAGTTACCGTAGTAGGTAAAAACAAAAGCCTGCGTACTGAAAGTCAAAACAGCTACACCGTATCCGCCCTGCGCTCAACCACAGGGCTGGTGCTCTCTCCGCGGGAGATCCCCCAATCCGTCAGCGTCATTACCAAAAAACAAATTGAAGACCAAGGCATCACCGACTTAGAAGGTGCGTTGCAAAACGCTACGGGCATCAATGTTTTCAAAAGCGGCGGACGCACGCATTTCATGTCGCGCGGCTATTTTATCGAACAGTTTGAAGAGGACGGCATTGCCACGCAACTCGGCTCTCCCGGCGGATTCGGCTTGGGCGGCCCGGCCGGCGACCCGACCAGTGCAACCGATATGGCAATGTACGACCACATTGAAGTGGTGCGCGGTGCGGCAGGTTTGACACAGGCAAACAACGAACCCGGCGGCACGGTAAACGCCGTCCGTAAAAAACCAACTGCAAAACGCCAACTTTCCGCCGATTTGATGGCAAACTCATGGGGCAAAGTAAACAGTACCTTTGATGCATCCGGCACCTTAAGCCAAGAACACGGCCTGCGTGGACGCTTTGTCGGCTCGGTAGGCAGCAACAAAACCTTCAAAGACCAATCCGGCGGCCGTGACGTCCTTCTGTATGGCGTGATGGACAAAGACATCGGCGACAACAGCAAACTTACTTGGGGCGCAAGCTACCTCAACCAAACCGAAACGCCCGATCCGGACGGCCTGCCGATGCGTGCAGACGGCAAAGAGTGGAAACGCAGCCGCTATTTGGGTGCGGATTGGAACGAAGCCCGCCTGAAAAAATACAATCTTTTCGTCGAATTAGAACATTATTTCAACGACAACTGGAAACTGAGCAGCAAACTAGACTGGCGCAAGAACACCAGTTCAAAAGAATATTACACGCTGGGCGGCACGGGTAACGGCATCGGTACAGACGGCCTGGGAACCACATACAGCTTCGACCGTTACGATGCAGGCAACCGCCAGTTCACTTTCCAAAACAACCTGACCGGCCGCATCTTCGCTTTCGGCCAAAATCACGACCTCTTCTTCATGCACAGCTATTCCAAAGAGAACGTGAACTCAAGCAACCGCTGGTTTGATGACAGCAGTACCTATAACGCAGATGCCTTCAACGGCAGCGAAAAAGCCAAACCCGATTGGGATTCTGCCGCAGCCAAAGCCCGTGGCGGCGACGGCCGTTATACTACCCATGCTTTCGGTTTGGGCGCGCGCATCAATCCCACCGACAAACTGCACATCATCGCAGGCGGACGCTATACCAGCTGGAAACGCGACTACTATTGGGATCGCGACCTCAAAGACGGGGCAGCAGGTTCATCAGACTCGCTCAAACGCAACCGCTTCGTTCCTTATGCCGGCATCACTTACGACATCACGCCTAAACAAAGTATTTACGCCGCCTATACGTCCATCTTCAAACAAACAATGAACCGCGACTACAACGACAACCTGCTGCCGCCGATTATGGGACGCAACTACGAACTCGGCTGGAAAGGCGAATGGAACGAAGGCCGTCTGAATACTTCCGTCGCCCTCTACCGTACCGACAAAGACAACAACAACCAACGTGTCAATGCCAAACCGCATCCCTATTGGGAACCGCTCAATCAAAGCAGCCGCGGCTTGGACGCCGAAATCTCCGGCAGTCTGACCGACCGTTGGCAAGTTTACGCAGGCTACACCTTCAACCGCAGCACCAACCGCAACAGCGTCGGTAACAATGTTGAATCGCGCCTAAAAGGCTACAACTTCAGCAGCCATACGCCGAAGCATATGTTCCGCCTCTACACCAGCTATGTCCTGCCGGTAGATAACGGCAAATGGACAGTCGGTCTTGGCTTGAAGAGCAGCAGCAAAACCGCCAATTCCTACGGCTCCATCAAGCAAGGCGGCTACACCATTTGGAATACCAACGTCCAATACCGCCCGAGCAAAAACTTGCAACTGGGGCTGGCGGTCAACAACCTGACCGACAAACGCTACTACGAAAACCAATACGGCCGGGCCGCCAACAGCGGCAGCTTCTACGGCGAACCGCGCAACGCCGTGTTCAGCCTGAAGTGGAAAATGTAAATAGCAGCATAACAAGCACGGGTTGACCACTCATTTTTTAAAAGCATAAACCAACTATTGCTGATAAAAAGGCCGTCTGAAAGTACAATTTCACTTTCAGACGGCTATTCGCACGCATTCGCAAACATTATGAAAACACTCAGAAAATTCTTTTACCTCGCCCGTCCTTTCTGGTCGGGGGCGCACGGCCGCCTCCAATGGCTGATGCTCGCCGTCCTCATCGGCTTCACCCTTTGCTCCATCACCATCAGCGTTTGGATCGCCGCGTGGGACAAACGTTTCTACGACGCACTGGCCGCATTTGACGGCGCGTCCATGCCCGCGCTTATCGTCGAATACCTTGGCTACATGGCGATGATCATCGGCTGCATCGTTTGCGGCGACTGGCTGCAAAAACGCCTCATCTTCCGCTGGCGTACCCACCTGACCGAGCAATTCCAAACAAACTGGCTCGAAGGCCACAAACACTACCGCCTGCGCCTGACAGGCGAACCGGACAACCCCGACCAACGTATCGCCGAAGACATCTACCTCCTCGCCGACAAAAGCATCAGCCTCTTTCGCTCCTTCATCAATAATGTTGCCAAATTCAGCGCGTTCGTCGCCGTACTGTGGACGCTCTCCGGCGTGCAGACCTTCAACATCGGCGGATACAGCATTACCGTTTACGGCTACCTCGTCTGGGTTGCCCTGATTTATTCCATCTTCAGCACCGTCATCGCCCACCTCGTCGGCCGCAAACTGAAAAACCTCAATATCGACCGCCAACACCGCGAAGCCGACTACCGCGCCGCCCTCCTGCGCGTGCGCGACCATGCCGAACAAATCGCCTTCTACAACGGCGGCGAAGCGGAAACAGGCCGTCTGAAACAACGTTACCTCCGCATCCGCGACAACTGGCGGCGATTGACCAACTGCGAATTTCGCCAAGAAACCTTCTGGGCGACCTATGTGCGCATCAGCATCTTCATCCCCATCCTCGCCACCCTGCCCATGTACCTCGCCAAAACCATGACCTTCGGCGACATGATGCAGACGCGCACATCGTTTGCCCGCGTCCAAGACAGCTTCGGCTGGTTTACCGACTCCTACCGCCGCCTGATTGAATGGGCAGCAGTCATCGAGCGGCTTTCCGGTTTTCAGACGGCCTTGGAACAAGCAGAACACAAAAGCCCCGTCCTTCAACCACACCAAGCAGATTTGCCGCAACATCGCGGCAAAGCCGTCCTGCACAACCTTACCGTCCACACCCAAACCGGCACCCCCCTGCTCTCCGGCATCAGCCTTGAAGCCCATACCCCTGAATGGCTATTGCTCGAAGGCAAAAGCGGCATCGGCAAATCCACGCTGTTGCGCGTGCTGGCCGGTTTATGGCCGTATTATCAAGGCAGTTTTTCACTCGAAGGCAGCCGCCTGTTTTTCCCGCAGCGCCCTTACCTGCCTACCGATACCCTGCGTCAAACCGTCAGCTATCCCTATGCGGCCTGCCAAGACGACCATTTGATTCAAACCGTTTTGGAACAAGTCGGCCTAAACAGCCCCACGGGTAGGCTGCACACGTTGATGAACGATTTGGACACTTCATACGAATGGCACGGCATCCTCTCCGGCGGCGAACAGCAACGCCTCAGCCTCGCACGCGCACTGCTGCACAAACCGCAAATCCTGTTCCTCGACGAAGCCACCAACCAGCTTGATGACGAATCCGCCCTGATGTTGATGCAGACCCTCAAGCACCATTTGCCCGACACTTTGGTCATCGGCATCAGCCACCAACCCAAGATTCAAGCCCTGTTTGATAGTTCGCTGAATTTGAATGAAAAAATTATTTAAACGTTAAAATGTGCAAAACGCTTGCTTTCCATCCTAACAAGGGATATAGTACCAAGTAACTAGTTCTTATTGATGAGAGCTACTCCTTGGATACTTGCCTCCGGTCCTCCAACCCGGGGGCATTTTTTTACATTTTTATTTTGTGTTCGTATGGATAGGATAAAGACGAAACACCCACCACAAATCAACAGACAAATCAAACCGCAAGCTGCGTTTTCCCAACACCCAGGCCGTCTGAAACCCGCTCTCGAATATTATTCATTCCATATTTCAGACGGCCTGTTTAACCGTCCCTTGCAAAGCTTGGCACAAGCACCGCTGACCGACGGCAATCAATTACTATATAATCAAACGCATCGTCATCCCTACAAAGGAGCCACACCATGACCACAAAAATTAAAATCGGTATTGTCGGTGCAACCGGATACACAGGCGTCGAATTGTTGCGCCTGCTCAGCAGCCACCCCAACGCAGAAGTTACCGCCGTTACCAGCCGAAGCGAAGCCGGTATTGAAGTAGCGGACTACTTCCCCAGCCTACGCGGCATTTACAACCTTGCATTCCAAACGCCCGAAGAGGCCGGGCTTGACCGCTGCGACCTCGTATTCTTCGCCACACCCAACGGCGTGGCCATGAAAGAAGCGCCAGCCCTTGTCGAAAAAGGCGTACGCGTGATCGACCTGTCTGCCGACTTCCGCATCCGCGACATCCCCACATGGGAACAATGGTACAAAATGACCCATGCCGCGCCGCAACTCGTTTCCCAAGCAGTGTACGGTTTGTGCGAACTTCACAAAGACGACATCGTCAAAGCCATGCTGGTGGCCAATCCGGGCTGCTACCCCACCTGCGTTTCCCTGCCCTTATTGCCGCTGCTTCAAGCAGGCCGTCTGAAAACCAATGCGCCGCTGATTGCCGACTGTAAATCCGGTGTTTCCGGCGCAGGCCGCAAAGCCAGCACCCATGCCCTATTGTGCGAAGCAGGCGACAACTTCAAAGCCTACGGCGTCGGTGGCCACCGCCATCTGCCTGAAATCCGACAAACCCTGTCCGGACTGCAAGACCAGGTTTCAGACGGCCTGATTTTCGTGCCACACCTTATTCCGATGATACGCGGTATGCACGCCACCCTGTATCTGCACCTGCAAGAACACACCGATCCTGAAGCCTTGCTGCGTGAATACTACCGCGACAGCCCCTTTGTCGATATCCTGCCTTCAGGTTCGACACCCGAAACCCGCAGCGTGCGCGGCGCCAACCTTTGCCGTATCAGCGTTCAAAAAGCGCCTGATCAAGACAATGTGTGGATTGTGCTTTCCGTCATCGACAACTTGGTTAAAGGCGCAGCCGGTCAAGCCGTGCAGAATATGAACATCATGTTCGGCCTGCCCGAAACCATCGGCCTGACCAATGCACCATTGATGCCTTAAGCCATCCTTATTAAAAACACAAGGCCGTCTGAAACAATGGTTTTCAGACGGCCTTTATTAATTCATACGCAAACATCACTCATACACCACGCCGGCAAGCATTTCTTCTTCATTCAAGTTGCCGTACTGTTGCTCCCAATCGTGGGTAGCCTCCACCATATCGCATTCTTTGGCGAAGGCAAGCAGCCTGCCGTCCATCTGATCCAGACTCAAACTGCCCAAGCGTTCGCATTCCGAAGCCGTCAGATTACCGTCCGCTTCATGCGCTTCCGAAGATCCGAAAGGCAGGGCAAAAAAACCCAGCACCAACGCCAGCAGCACCCAAAAAATATTTTTACGCGAACGAGTCATTTCACACCTCTCATCATAATCACATAGCAGGTTTAAATCAGAAAAACTAAACCAAATAAAACTAAACTAAGAAAAATCGAATAGAAAATTAGAAATATCGATTTATCTAAGACAAAACGAATAATACTAAGGAAAAATAAAATATGCAATACTTTTTCTTAGATTAAGTAATTTTTTTCTTACAATTTTATAAAAACTAAGGTAAAATACACTCAAATCGTCCAAACCATATAAAAAACATACCTCCATAAAGGCATAAACATGGATACCTTTAAAGACCGCCTGGCTTTCTTATGGAAAGATGAAGCCCGCCAAGCCAAAATCGCCGCCGACATCGATATGACCATCGCCGGATTCAGCCGTATCTGGAACGAAGGCGGCCTGCCGAAATCGGAAACGCTAAAAAAAATCAAACAACTTAAAGGCTGCAGCATAGACTGGCTTTTAACAGGAGAAGGTTCCCCTTTCCCCGATTCCGAAGCCCCGAAAGCCACGGCAACAGATACGCTGGGCAACCCTGTCGATATAGACGAATTTGTCTTCGTACCGCGTTACGACATCCAAGCCGCGGCCGGACACGGTCAGCTCGTCGGCGATGAGCAGCCCATGTTTGCCATGGCGTTCCGACGCTATTGGATAGAAAATTATGTGACGCGCGACATCAAAAACCTTTCCGTTATCTCAGTCAAAGGCGACTCGATGGAAGGCGTGCTGAATGATGGCGACACCATCCTCATCAACCACGGCCAAACCACGCCGCGCGACGGACTCTATGTTTTGCGCCTCAACGAAAACCTTCTGGTCAAACGCCTGCAACTGATACCCGGCGGCATCGTCAACGTCATTTCCGCCAATGAAGCCTACCCTACTTTTGAAATCGACCTGAAAAACCCGACCGACGACGTTGCCATCATCGGCCGAGTCGAATGGTTTGGCAGAAGCATCTAAATCTGACATACTGGCACTTGAAATTTCTGCCATGCCCTCCATGTAAGCTGGCAGACCTGTCTGCACAAACTTGCTTTGGCCAACGGTTTGCGCGACAATAGTAAAAACATTCATATAAAAGGAATCACATCATGTCAGACGAAAGCCCTATTATCTTTACTGACAGCTGCTGCACCAAAGTTGCCGACCTGATTGCCGAAGAGAACAATCCCGACCTGAAATTGCGCGTATTCGTCAACGGTGGCGGTTGCTCCGGCTTCCAATATGGTTTTACCTTTGATGAAATCAAAAACGACGACGATTTTGAAATCCAGAAAAACGGCCTGACGTTCTTAGTTGACCCGATGAGCTACCAATATCTGGTCGGTGCGGAAATCGACTACACCGAAAGCCTGCAAGGTTCTCAATTCGTCATCCGCAATCCGAATGCCGAAACGACTTGCGGTTGCGGCTCGTCCTTCTCCGTATAAACAATCCGTTTCTTCATGAAAAACAGGCCGTCTGTATCTTCAGACGGCCTTTTGTGTGAATTTATTTTAAACAATATTGGATTTATCTTATAATAATAATATCGGGCGTGAATATTTACTCTACAATAGACATAACATTGGACATGAATATTGCCATATAAATAAAAAATCATTGTCCAGCCGATTAACGACACGAAGGCATCCCCTATCCGGTCTGCCTCAGACTGCGGCCTCTGTTTTTGCCTGCATCTCAAGCCAAAACAGCTCAAACACAATAACAAAACCTCAGGCCCAACCCATTGGGTTGACGCAGTCGAAATATTCATGGGATATCAATGAGCAAACAAGAAAAATTTTTCGACGTATATGTTTCTTATCCGCCGAACACGGATAAGGAGCGCATCCATGCCTGCCTGTATGACAACCTGCCCGAAAACGAAGCCGAGAGCCTGATTCAAGCCTTGGCAGAGCGTCCACAAGCCATTGTGGCCGAAAAATGCACGCAAGACGAGCGCGAAAATGCGCAGCATTACTTCAGCTATTTGGGTTTGGACGTCATTGTCCGTCAGGCCATGGAATTGGAAGCGCTCGAAGAAGAACCCGTTTCGGCAGTCAATATCCCCGACCCCATCCAATGCCCCGTCTGCATGACGATTATTGACGAACTCGATGCACAAGAATGTAAGACCTGCCACTTTGATTTGACAGAAAAAAATGAGCTGGCCATCCAGCGCAAGCGCATTGAATGGCAGGAAAAAATCTCTTTCGAGCACAAAAAACAAACCGAAATTGCCCACAAGCTCAAATACGAACGCGAGCAGGAAGAGAAAAAACTGCGCAAAAAAATCCGCGCCGAATTGGAATCCCAACTACGCGAAGAGTTAGGCCAAAATCCTGAGCTGGCCGCGCTGGCAGCGAGGAAGAAAACACAGTTTCTGCTTACAATGGCCATCGTATTCGCCGTTTTGAGCCTGCTTGCTCTCGGCTATATCGCTGCAAAATTCTTCTAAACTGATTTCAAAACTTAAGGCCGTCTGAAAAACAGATTTTCAGACGGCCTTTTATATTTATATTGATTGCATCATTCCAATCAAGCCTCTTGCACATCTACATCCACCGACCATCGGATTTTGCCGTCACGGTTTTGCTGCAACACCTGCACCCACAAACTCACGGCGCGGTGCAAATCCTGTCGCGATGTCGATTCGAGAAAGATTTGCGCACGTTCACGTTCGGCAAGTCGCACCATCAGCATGGGGGCGGCGCCGAACTGGGAGACGCTTTCGGGCAAAAGCGGGGCGAGGGTTTCTTTGGCGGCGTTGAGAAATTCCATCGCATCGGCAACGCGCGGCGCGTCGGCGCGGATGGCGGTTTGGAAACCGAAGGGCGGCATGGCAAACATTTGCCGCTCGTTCAATTCGTTTTCGGCAAACACGGCGTAGTCCTGCGCTTTGACGGCGGCGAAGACGGGATGTTCGGGCAGTTGGGTCTGTATCAGCACCTTGCCGGGTTTGTCGGCGCGCCCCGCCCTGCCGGACACTTGCATCAGCTCGGCAAACAGCCTTTCCGGCGCGCGAAAGTCCGCGCTGTACAGACTGCCGTCGGCGTTCAACACGATCACGAGGTTGAGCCGCGCGAAATCATGGCCTTTGGCGAGCATCTGCGTGCCGACCAGAATATCGATTTCGTTGTCGGCGATGCGGCGGTACAAATCCGCCCAGTCGTTTTTGTGCGCGGTGCTGTCCCTGTCGACACGGACGACGGCGGCCTTGGGCAGGAAGGTGCGCAGGGTTTCTTCGACGCGCTGCGTGCCGTGGCCGACGGCGGTCAGGTCTTGGTTGCCGCAGTCGGGGCATTTGAACGGGATGGGTTCGCGGTGGTCGCAATGGTGGCAGCGCAGTTGGCGGGCGCGTTGGTGCAGCACCATTTTGGCGGAGCAGTTCGGACAACCGAAGGTATGGCCGCAGTCGCCGCAAAACAGTGCGGGCGCGAAGCCGCGACGGTTGAGGTACACCAGCGACATACCGCCCGCTTCGAAGTTCTGTTTCAAAAGCTGCAAGGCTTGCGGCGAGAAGCCGTTGTCGAGTTTCAGACGGCCTACATTAAGTATTTCTACTTGCGGCAGTTGCGCGGCGGTATGGGCGCGCTCAGTCAGTTGCAGCAGGCGGTACGCGCCGCTTTGCGCCTTGTGCCAGCTCTCCAAGCTGGGCGTAGCACTGCCCAATATAATCGGACAGCCGCTCTGCTTCGCCCGCCACACCGCCAAATCGCGGGCGTGGTAGCGCAATTCGTTGTCTTGTTTGAACGAGCCGTCGTGTTCCTCATCGACCACAATCAGGCCGACATCATCCATCGGCGTGAACACCGCCAGCCGCGTGCCTATCACCAGCTTCGCCTGCCCCAACATCGCGCGCAAATAATCCTGCGTGCGCCGGCCTGCCGCCATCTGGCTGTGCAACACGGCGATCGGTACGTCGGCAAAACGGTTTTCCACCCGTTTCAAAAGCTGCGGCGTGAGGTTGATTTCGGGCAACAAAAACAACACCTGCCGCCCCTGCGCCAACACTTTTGCCATCGCATCGAAATACACCTCGGTCTTGCCGCTGCCGGTAATACCGTACAGCAAAAACGGCTGGAATTTGCCAAAGGCCGTCTGAATTTCATCGGAAGCCTTCTGTTGGTCGGCATTCAACACAAATTTAGAGTGCGAAGCCTGCCCGTGGTACGGCCTCAATATAGGCTTTGCCGCTTCCGTCGTTTCAATCCAGCCCTGTTCCGCCCAATCTTCAATTAATTTCGCCGCCTGCGCGTTCACCTGCTTCAACGCTGCCATCGTCATTCCGCCCGACAGCAGCGCGTCCCACAAAGCCACTTTTTTGTTGAACCGCGTCGGTGGCGGTGTTTGCGCCCTGCCTGCTTCGTTCAAAGCATAAAACAACGGTGGCTGCGGCATTTCCACTGCGCGCGTTTCCTTCAAACCCTGCGGCAGCGCGGCAAATACAGCCTGCCCGGTCGGATAGTGGTAATAACGCGACGTAAACGCCAACAAATCACGCCAGCTTTGAGGCAACGGCTTTTCTTCCACAAAGGCCGTCTGAACGCTCAAAATCCGCGCCGTATCCATATCGGGCGCAATATCCGTTTCCCACACAATCCCGACCACGGTTTTATTGCGGAAAGGCACAAGCACCCGCGTTCCCGGAGGAAGCGGCTCGGAATGCGAATAAGTCAAAAGGCCGTCTGAAAGCGGCACGTTCACAGCAATGCGGTGGTAAATCATACAAACAATCAAATCATTTTTTCGTATTTTAACAGCCGAAAGCTATTTTCAGACGATAAATTGAGCCTCAATACAATGCAGGCATGACAGAGGTTTGATACAATGCCTTACTTTTAACACACTCAAGTCTCTCGCATGAAAACCAAGTTAATCAAAATATTAACACCGTTTGCCGTCCTTCCTTTGTTGGCATGCGGTCAACCTGCCGTATCCAACGCCAACGCCGCGCCTGCGCCGGCTGCCAAAACGGAAGCGCCTGCCGACAAATCCGTTGCCGCTTCTTTGAAAGCGCGTTTGGAAAAAGTCTATGCCGCCCAAGATTTGAAAGTTTTGAGCGTCAGTGAAACACCGATTAAAGGCATTTACGAAGTTGTCGTCAGCGGCAAACAAATCATCTATACCGACGCCAAAGGCGACTATATGCTCGTCGGCGACCTCATCAACGTCAACACACGCCAAAGCCTGACTGAAGAACGCGCCGCCGATTTGAACAAAATCGACTTCGCTTCCCTGCCTTTGGACAAAGCCATCAAAGAAGTGCGCGGCAACGGCAAACTGAAAGTCGCCGTTTTCTCCGATCCGGACTGCCCGTTCTGCAAACGCTTGGAGCATGAATTTGAAAAAATGACCGACATCACGATTTACACCTTCATGATGCCGATTCCGAGCCTGCACCCTGATGCCGCGCGCAAAGCCGAGCTGTTGTGGTGCCAACCTAATCCGACTCAGGCATGGACCGACTGGATGCGCAAAGGCAAACTCCCAAGCGGCAAAGCAAACTGCGAAAACCCTGTTGCGGAAACCACTTCATTGGGCGAACAATTCGGCTTCAACGGCACGCCGACCCTGGTCTTCCCTAACGGCCGCAGCCAAAGCGGTTACAGCCCTATGCCCCACCTCAAAGAAGTCATCGAGAAAAACCAGTAATACCGGGTTTAATCTCCATCAAGGACGCTTTACGCGTCCTTTTTTCATTTCGTCCGCCATCAATTGCTTTCAGACGGCCTCAAACAGACAAATACAAAAAAGGACGTGTCCGCCACGTCCTTTTTCCCTTTACCTTACAGGTAGAATTTCTCAACCACTTTCAGGTTTTCATCCAATTTGTACACCAGCGGCTGGCCGGTCGGGATTTCCAAGCCCATGATGTCTTCGTCTGAAATGCCTTCGATGTGTTTGGCCAACGCACGCAGGGAGTTGCCGTGTGCCGCAACCAAAACACGTTTGCCGCTCAGGATGGCCGGAGCGATTTGGTCTTCCCAGAAAGGCAGGACGCGCTCGAGGGTAACTTTGAGGTTTTCGCCATCGGGAATAACATCGCTAGGCAGGTTGGCATAGCGGCGGTCATTGTGCGCGGAATGCGGGTCTTTAGGATCAAGCAGCGGAGGCAGGGTGTCGTAGCTGCGGCGCCAGATGTGGACTTGCTCGTCGCCGTATTTTTCTGCGGTTTGTTTTTTATCCAAACCTTGCAGCTGGCCGTAGTGGCGCTCATTCAAACGCCATGATTTGATTTGCGGAACAAACAGTTGGTCGGATTCTTCCAAAACGATGTTGCAGGTTTTGATGGCACGGGTCAGGACGGAAGTAAAGGCGATGTCGAATTCATAGCCTTTTTCTTTCAGCTTTTTACCTGCTGCGGCGGCTTCTGCCAAACCTTGCTCGCTCAACTTAACGTCGCGCCAGCCTGTGAAAAGGTTTTTCGCGTTCCATTCGCTTTGTCCGTGACGGATGAATACTAATTCCATGATTGTTTGCTCCAATGAAGTTTGGGAAAAGGTATTTATAGCACACTTTGCCGCCGCGCTGATAACGTCGGCGGCTTCTTTTGATATGTTGCAAATTTGCTTCTAGTCTTCAGACGGCCTTGTCGGAAGGTAAACGTCAAAACGCGTACTTTTGCCGGTGTATTGATATGCCGGTTTGCGTCCATCGAGAAATTCGCCCAAGCGCGGGCGTTTGACGACAATGCGCTTTTTGGCGGTATCCAATGCCGCATCCAACAACTCGGCTTCGTCTTGTGCCGCGCCGACCAAGTCGTGAAAGTAAGCCATTTCTTTTTTCACGGCGGCGGTTTTGCGGCGTTCCGGGTACATCGGGTCGAGATACACTACATCGGGCCTGCCGTTTTGCGTAGATAATTCCTGCATCAAATCAACGGCATTGCCAAAGTGCAAAGTAATTCGCCGGGCAATCTCCCGTGTTTCTTCACTTTGCCCCGCCCTGTTGAGGCCGTCTGAAAGTAGACAGGCAACCGCAGGATTTTGTTCAAAAGTGTGTACATTCAAACCCAACGAGGCAAGTACGAAGCTGTCGCGCCCCAGCCCGCCGGTAGCGTCCCAGACAGTCGGTTGCGCAGTATGGTTGACGGCTTTGGCAATCAGCTCGCCGCCGCCTTTAGTGCGCCGGTAATGGGCGGCACCGCCATCAAAATCAACGCGGACACGGCCTTTTTCACCGGCACGGCATAAACTGATGCCGCTTTCGTCAGCAATAAGGAAACTGCCTGCTTCAGGCTGCCGGTCGATAACGGTCAGCCCGAAAGGCGCGGCAAGGCTGCGAAGTTCGGCAGATGCGGTTTCGTCAAAATAAATCTTGTACATAAGGCTTATGTTTCAGACGGCCTTGAAAACTTGCGCCGTCTGAACGTTTTAATTGATGTCCAAGCGTTCCATGCGGTAGCGCATGGAGCGGAAGCTGATGCCCAAAAGTTTGGCGGCTTGGGTACGGTTGTAACGGGTTTGCTGCAAGGCCTGCTCGATGATGCTGCGTTCCACTTGGTCGAGGTAATCCTGTATCTGCATGGTGCGCGGATCAAACGGCGGAATGGGGCTGTGATTGAGCGTGGTTTCGCGCGCGTCAGGTTCGGCGATGTCGTCAAAAGAAAGGCTGCTGCGATCGGCTTTGGCCTGCGGGGCGTTTTGAATCTGCAAGTCGTCCACTTGTATCACTTGGCCGACCGTCAGTGCAACGGCGCGTTCAAGGATATTCTCCAGCTCGCGGAAGTTGCCGGGATAGCTGTAATGCAGCAGGGCTTCTTGGGCTTTCGGGCTGAGTTTGTAGGTTTGATTGCCGTGACGGTGTTTGTACAGCAAATACAGAATCAGCGCGCCCAAGTCTTCGCGCATTTCGCGTAAAGGCGGCATGTGCAGGGAAACTACGTTGAGGCGGTAATACAAGTCCTGGCGGAATGCGCCGCTTTCAACCAAGGCTTCGAGGTTTTTATGGGTTGCACAAATAATGCGTACGTCCACAAAGGTTTCCCGCGCATCGCCGATACGGCGCACGGCTTTTTCTTGGATGGCGCGCAGGAGTTTGACCTGCATGGCAAGCGGCAAATCGGCAACTTCGTCGAGAAACAAAGTACCGCCGTCGGCGTGTTGGAAGAAGCCGAGACGGTCTTGATCCGCGCCGGTAAAGCTGCCTTTTTTGTAGCCGAAGAATTCGCTTTCCATCAGATTTTCAGGAATCGCACCACAGTTGACGGCAATAAACGGTTTGTCGGAGCGGTCGGACAGCTCGTGAATCGTGCGCGCCGCCTGCTCTTTACCGGTACCGGATTCGCCGGAAATATAAACGGGAACAAGGCTACGTGCCAATCTGCGAATCAGGTGGCGTACTTCAACCATTTGCGGCGAAGTACCCAACAGGCGCGGCATATCGTCGTCGCCTTTCAGGATAGGCTCTTCTTGCAAAGCAGGATTGATGTTGCCGGTTGAAAACCGCTCTTTTAAGGAATTGAGCCCTTCCGGAACAGTCAAAGGCCGGTTAAATTCGCTCTGTACGCTCTTGGGCGTCGTAACAACAGGCTTGACCGGCTGGGGTTCGGGTTTATACAGGGCGGCAGAAACAGGCGCAGGCTGAGATTTGACTTTTTCAGACGGCGTGGGTTCGTTGGTATTGTCTGAAACCGATACGGCCGATTTCACCAACGAACGCAGTTGCGACAGCGTAATCGGTTTTTGCAGATAGTCAAACGCGCCTGCTTTCAAGGCTTCAACGGCTTGGTCGGCATTGCCGAAAGCCGTAATCACGGCAACGGGCGTGTCGAGCATCAACTCGTCGATGTATTGGACCACCTCGAGGCCGGAGCCGTCGGGCATACGCATATCGGTCAACACCAGCGAATAATCGTTGTTGTCCAGCTTGTCTTTGGCTTCTTCAACACCCGCCGCAGTATCGACGCGCAGACCCATTTTCATCAGGGTCATTTCCATCAGGTCGCGGATGTCTGCCTCGTCATCGACAACCAAAACCGGCTCTTGCAATTTATTCATCCTGCGCTTGCTCCTTCGGTAAAATCAGTTCAAACCCGTTCATTTCAGGGTGATAATGCAGCTGTCCCATATTGGCGTGTGCCAACTCGCGTGCGACGTAAAGCCCCAAACCGGTGCCTTGTTTTTCGGTGGTGTAAAACGGCTCGAACAGATGGTTTCGCACATCCGGCGGCACGCCTTTGCCGTTGTCCGCCACGACGATGGAAATATGCATCCTGCCGCTGGGGCGGATCAGGACGGTAATGGCGTTTTCGTCCTGACGGCTGTGTCGCCAAGCATTGTTGCACAAGTTCCACATCACTTGCTGCAAGTGCATGGGATCGACCAATACAGTCAGGTTGTTGCCGTCCATATTCATGCGCAGACAGCCAATGGCATCGGGATTGTTCAAGGTAAATTCCTGCTTGAATTCCAACCAGAATTTCATCAGATTAATCGGCTGGCGGCTGATGTTGTCGCGTTTGTTAATCAGGGATACGTCTTCCAACATTTTGTCGATACGTTGGATATTGCTGTCGATGATGTTGTACAGCTTGGCCTTGAGCGGATCTGCCTCGTCGCCTTCCTGCAACAAATCGCTGGCATGGCGGATGGCGGACATCGGGTTGCGGATTTCGTGGGCAAGGTTGGCAGTCAATTGACCGAGCGAAGTCAGCTTGGTGGACATGGCTTCCGCAGCCACTTCACGCAATGAGCGGACATACAACATCAGCAGCTCGGTTTGCTCCTGAATCAGCGGTACGGCTCGGACGTGCATGGCGTGTTGGAAAATATGGATATCGGTTTCAAAAGGCTTGTCGGGTTGGCGCTGCCATCGGGCCACCAGTTCGCCAAACACGATTTCCTGCTGATCGATAATCAGGCTGGGAAAATAGATTTTTGCCTGTTTGTTAAACAGCCACACGCGCTGGGTCGCATCAATCACCACCACCGCTTCCTGTACGCGGTTTAAAACCAAATGGTTCAGGCCGCTGATACGGCGGTAGGCCAATTGATGGCGGCTGGCGGACTCTGTGGCCTGTTCGAGATAACGGGCGGCAAACGAGGTCAGCATTGCCACCAGATAGCTGGCGCCGATCAGCATTAAAGAATTTGCCACTGATTTTGCGTCCCAATTAAACGAATCGAAACGCATACTGCCGTCTAAAAACAGGTTCAAAATAAACAGCATTGCCGTATAGCCTGCGTACAGCATGGGATAATGGCCATAACTGAGCAGACACGACGTGGCGACAAACGGCAAAACCAAAATCCCGAAACCGGAAGCCGTACCGCCGGAGATATACACTAAAACCATGATCATGGTGATGTCGACCACGGCGCTGGCGTTGGGCAAATCCAAGGATTGCCACTGCCAGCCCGGGCGGAGCACGGAGAGCATAATCAGGAAGAAATACAGCGTTATCCAGATATAAAACTCAACCGCCGGCAACGAAACGCCAATCAGATTGCCGCCCGTGTAGCTGCCGAAAGCGTGCAAAACCAAAAGCGGCAAGACGATGGCTATTCGGGCGATGTTGATGACGCCGGGAATCCGCTCCCTCAGATTACCCAGCTCTTGAAGATTGGCTCTGTTCATAAGTGAACCTTTTTTATTTTCATGCAATGTCGTAGTAAATTTAATTTATTTGAATATATTGGTTTTTGCCTTAAGACAAACTTTTCAGACGGCCTGATATTTCCAATACTTTGCCTTTTTTACCGCGCTTGCCGTCAATATCGGCAATCCGCAGTTTTTCCTGATGCTCGGCGCCGCGCCGGCCGACCGATACAACGGTAAATTCAGGAGCAGTCGTTACCATAATGTGTTCCAAAGACGCGCCGTCGGTCAGCGACATCAGCTGCAAACCGCGCCCTTTGGGCATGACTTTGAGCTCGCCGATGGAAAACGCCAAGAGACGGTGGTCGCTGCTGGCCAGTACGATTTTGCAGTCGGGATTGATGAGCGAAGAAGCATAGACGGCAACCGGAGGCAGGACGGTTTCACTGCTGTCCACGGTCATCACTACTTTGCCCGCTTTCACGCGTCCGACCATATCGGCCAACTTGGTAATAAAGCCGTAGCCGCCGCTGCCTGAGAGCAAGTAATGCTGTTCGGGCTGGCCGGTAAGCATGGCGACAGGTTTTGCGCCGTTTTGCAGCTCGATTAAGGATGAAACCGGCACGCCGTCGCCGCGTCCGCCAGGGATTTCGGCAGCATCGAGGGTGTAAGTTCTGCCCAATGAGTCGAGAATGACGACGGGCAAAACAGTGCGGCCTTCAAGGGTTTGTTTGAGGCGGTCGCCTTCTTTGAACGCTGTCTGGCTCAAATCAAGGTTGTGTCCGGCACGGCTGCGTATCCAGCCTTTTTCCGACAGAATCAGCGTGATGGGTTCGTCGGCGGTGGTTTGCGTCAACACGGCGCGTCCGGCCTCTTCCACCAGCGTGCGGCGCGCGTCGCCGAACTGCTTCATATCCGCCTGCATCTCTTTGATAATCAGCTTGCGTTTTTCGTTTTCGTCGCCCAAAAGGATATTCAGACGGCCTTGTTCCTCGCGCAATTCGTTCAATTCTTTTTCGAGTTTGAAACCTTCCAAACGCGCCAACTGACGCAGGCGGATTTCCAAAATGTCTTCGGCTTGGATTTCGGTCAGCCCGAACGCCGCCATCAAATCGGCTTTCGGGTCGTCTGATTCGCGGATGACTTTAATCACTTCGTCAATGTGCAGAAAGACTTTCAGACGACCTTCAAGGATGTGCAACCGTTTTTCCACTTGGTTCAAACGGAATTTCAGACGGCGTGTTACGGTAACGACGCGGAAATCCAGCCATTCCTGCAAAATTGTTTTCAGGTTTTTCTGCGCGGGACGGTTGTCCAGCCCCATCATCACCAAGTTCATGGACACATTGCCTTCCAGCGAAGTTTGCGCCATCAGCGTGTTGATGAAGGTATCCGTATCGATGCGGCTGGATTTCGGCTCGAACACCAGGCGCACGGGATGTTCGCCGTCGGACTCGTCGCGCACGCGGTCGATTAAATCCAGCATCAGCTTTTTGGTATTAAGTTGGTCTTGGTTCAGCTGCTTTTTACCCGCTTTCGGTTTCGGGTTGGTTTGTTCTTCGATTTCGGCAAGGATTTTGGCAGAATTGGCGTTCGGCGGCAGTTCGGTCACAATCACGCGCCATTGTCCGCGCGCCAGCTTCTCGATTTCGTAACGCGCACGCACGCGCACGCTGCCCTTGCCGGTTTCGTAAATCCGGCGCAATTCGTCCGCCGGCGTGATGATTTGACCGCCACCGGCAAAATCGGGCGCGGGGATATATTGCATCAGGTCGGCGGTTTCCAGCGTCGGTTTCTTCAACAGCGCAATCGCCGCCTGCGTGACTTCGTTTAAATTGTGCGACGGAATTTCGGTCGCCATGCCCACCGCGATGCCTGATGCACCGTTGAGCAACACCATGGGCAGGCGGGCGGGCAGGTGCAGCGGTTCGTCAAACGCGCCGTCGTAGTTCGGCACAAAATCCACCGTCCCCTGATTGATTTCGGACAACAGCAATTCCGCAATCGGCGTCAGCCGCGCTTCGGTGTAACGCATCGCCGCCGCCCCGTCGCCGTCGCGCGAACCGAAGTTGCCGATGCCGTCGATTAAGGGATAGCGCAAGGTAAAATCCTGCGCCATGCGCACCATCGCCTCATAGGCGGAACTGTCGCCGTGCGGGTGGTATTTACCCAAAATCTCGCCGACCACGCGCGCCGACTTCACCGGCTTCGCCCCCGCCGTCAAACCCATATCGCGCATGGCAAACAAAATACGTCGTTGTACAGGCTTTTGGCCGTCTGAAACTTCAGGTAACGCACGGCCTTTGACCACGCTCATGGCGTATTCGAGATAGGCGCGTTCGGCGTACTGACCTAACAGCAGGTAGTCTTCGCCGACAGGAGATGGACTTGGAGCGGAAATGTGTTCTGTCATCAGGATGGTAAAACGAAATCAATTAAAGAAGGATATTGTAAAGCAAAATCGGCAGTCATAGCCAATTTGAGTGATGAACGGTAGCTCGGCGGCAATAAGGCTTACCGAATCAATTCGGCAAATATGATTTGTTTCGACCAAAAAGGCCGTCTGAAACCCTTTCATGTTTCAGACGGCCTTATATATTACGCCTCAAGCAAGGGGCGTAAATCTTAGTTAAAACCCCTTGACAAATATTTTTAACCGATATTTGAGAGGGGTCTAAAATGTCAATTTGTTTCTACACAATCACACCGCAACCGGAACAAAACCCAGTTGCATACATCATCCGTATTTTCTCCGATAAAAACGGCTATTCCAAGCTCATTAATACACGAGCTTTCCCCGTAACTAATCCCCAAAATCCAAAAGCAACAGAAGAAACCGCTTCTTTATATGGCGAGTTATGCGTTACTGATTTCATGAATCAGGAGGATAACGCATGAACCGTTCAGCTTCAGCAAGCGCGGAACGCGCTCTTCCTTGTCTAAATAGTAACAACTGCATTGAGATTGAAAACTCTTTGGAAAACAAGGAAAAACAATTTCCAGTAAATGCGGAAAAATTCGCTAAATCAAATGAAAACCTAAACGAATTTTCAACTTCGCACAAAAAATCTGCTTCAGCTTTAGAGATGAATGTACATCAATTCATCGAAGCTTTCGGAATTGATAACGTTGGTTTCCTAACTTTGACTTTTGCTGATGATGTTCAAGACGTGAAAGAAGCAAGTCGCCGTTTTCATAGCCTTAGAACGAACTTTCTGAAACGCCATTTTGAACACTATATCTGCGTTTACGAGCGCATGAAAAGCGGTCGTATTCACTTTCATTTAATCGTGAACACAAGACAAAACATCAGAAACGGTCTCAATTTCCGCCAAATTCAAGCTAAAAATTACTCAAGCGCGAATAAAGCCCTTCGTCAACTTTGGGTTTTGCTCCGTGAAAACATGGGTAAATATGGCTTTGGACGATCCGAATTACTGCCGGTTAAAACCAATAGTAAAGGCCTTGCCCGATATGTTGCCAAATACATTGCAAAACATATCGATAGCCGTTTACCTGAAGATAAGGGATTCCGCCTTATAAGAACGACTATAGACAAAAAACACCTTTGGAAGATGGCAAACAGTAATTTTTCGTTTGTATCTGCTGGTTCTCGCAAATGGCGAGAACAGCTAAGGAAATGGATTAATCGCATTGACTCTTATTTAAAGTCCATGCCCCTTTATAAATTGCGTCCATACGAATCAATCCATCAGGACAATTACAACCACATTTTATCTGATTACCTAAGCCCAAAATGGGCATTTAAAAACCGAGAAACCATCGTAAATCTGATTTAAACAGAAAGGAAAAAACATGACACAAGAAACAGAAAGCCGACAAGGTATGTTTGTTATCGCCTCTTTTGATCGAATGTTCACGCGTGAACGCAAAAACCAAGACGGCACATTTACCAAGACGCATTATGTCGGCCTGATTATCCGTAGCGAAACTGAAACGCGCCTTTGCGAAGTTCGCACCAAACATCCTGAAAAATATGAAGGCTATAAGCCACAGCAAATCGTTTCAATGCAAGTATTCCCACGCGCATTTAAAGACAACATTTATTTTTCAGACGAAGCATAAACAAGATTCAAGGCTTTGCGGTGTGCCTTGAATTGACCCCGAAACACCGCAAAACTTTTTTCAACATTAACTAAAGGAAAACAAAATGAAATTCCAAAATCTGAAAAACAAGGCGAAGTACGCTCTGGCAACTGTTGCCGTTTCTGCAATGTCTGCACCTGTAATGGCTGAAGGCATTTTGGACACCGTGAAACAAGAAATCACAGGTTACAAAGCCGAAATCATCGCATTGGGCGCCATCGTTGTAGGTATTTCTATTGCATTTGCCGTTATCCGTATTAGTAAACGCGGTGCAAATGCGGTTTAAGGTGTAATCATGGGTTATCAAGTAGGCCGAATTTGTTACGAAACCGAACAAGAAGCCGTCAATGTCTTGATGACCCAAGTTTCACCAGCGATTGACAAAGACGGCGTGTTACATCACGCCGTTTTTGATGGTAAAGCTTGGAAGTATCAAGAACAGACAGTAAAACTTACGTTCCCTCAATGCGAATTTGGCGAATTTGCACAAGCAGGCCGTGAGCTAGGCTATCAGCTTGTTTTAATAATGGTTTCATTATTTCTAATTGTGATTGCCGTCAAAGTTGTAGGCATGATAAGCCACAAGGAGGAAGAATGACCCCCGAAATTGAATTTCTTATAGGTATGTTACCGCCTTTTGCGGTAGCTATCTGTTTATACGTCTTAATCCGTAGTTTTCAGTAGTCATAACAAGGCATAAAGCATAGAATCTAATTTTCTGAAACATTTACGAAAGTTAGAAATATGTTTACTCGAATTTATAACCTTGTTTTGATTATTCTCTTCACATTGCACATTTTGGGCATTATTTCCATTCCTAATGAAATTAGATATTTAATGATTGCCTTTTATCTGATTTTGTTAATTTATAGCCTTTTGAATAAAAAGACGAATAATAAATCAAATGGAGATGATGACATTTTTGTAATGACTACGAATCCAAATAAACCAAGTCCATCTGATTCAAATATGGAAAAGTTCATGCATGATTTGAACCAATCCATAGAGAAGAAGAAACTAGATAAGATTAAAGTTAAAAATGAATAAATTCCTCATTCCTTTGTTAGTTTTATTTACTTCTAGTTTTGCTGTTGCTGGCGAAATTAACGTTAATAATTCAAAGACTGTTACTTATACGAAACAGCATACTGAACACTGGGACAAGAAACCGTGGGCGCGTTCTGTATCAGATAATTCTTATAGAAAATTTCAAACAGAGGCCATGAAGGCACGATATGAGGGTTATTTATCAAAACAGACAGTAAATGCGACTATTGAGGCTTCTGTATCAAGAAAAACCGTTCTGAATGGTTCATTTGCTTTAGTAAAACAAGGCGCAAAACTCGTAGCTTCTAGAGCTAATGTTTATGTAGGAGGTGCATTGCTGGCTTACGAAGCCTATCAAGCTGTTAAAGGAGACCTCGAAAGCGAAGGCTACAAATGGAATGAAGTCAGCGAAGAATTCCTAAAAGAATGGCCGGCTAGAAATTGTATTTGGGTTAGAGACGAAAATAATGTAGTACATAAAGTTTCATGTTATGGCGTAGATAGTTCGGTTTTAAGTGCTTACAGAAAAGGCGGTAAAAGCCAAAGAGAAGCAGAAGAATTAATGAAAGGCCAAATGGAAAAATTGGCAGGTCCTTTTTGGGAAAAAGAAAAAATAGCATTGGATAAAAGAAGTAATTCCAAATTTTGGCAATACTTTTTTTTAGATGGATGTAAATTTAATTTAAATGGTGGCAGTTGTTCAGTTAAAAGAGGCGATGACGGAAGAAGCCCAATTTCATTTACTTTATATATGAGAGATACAGAAGTTCTTGATCAAGAAAAATTCCTACAAATCGCTACCCCATCAATTGATGCAAACCCTACCCCCTTTGTAGAAGGCACAGGCAAACCCGAATATCAAGAAAATATCAAAGTACCTGCCGGAACAGTCGTTACAATCGGCCCTGTCGAAACGCCCGAAGGCAAAAAGACCTATACAGTTACTTTTTCAAATCCTGCTACTGGCGGAAGTAGTGAAGCCACTGTACAGACTAATAATAGCCCTGCACCGACTGGCAATACTGGCGGTAGTCCTGATGGAAATCCTAACGGTAATCCTGACGGTAAGCCCGATGGAAAACCTGATGGAAAACCTGATGGAAAACCTGACAGTAAACCTGATGACAGACCCGATGACAGACCTGATGACAAGCCAGACGATAGACCTGATGACAGACCAGATGATAAGCCTGATGGAAAAGACGGCAAGGACGGCAAGGACGGTAAAGATGGCAAAGACGCGCAAGACCTTTGTGAAAAACATCCTGAAGCTTCGGCATGTAAAGACCTAGGAGATACTGACTATAAAGATTTAGAAATCCCTGAAAAAGCAATCAACCTAGAATTAAAACCTCTAGATATATTCAGCACTAACGGCACTTGCCCGGCAAACCCTACGTTCAGTTTAGGAGTATTAGGAACGTTTGATATTCCCTATGACTATTTCTGTAATATTGCCCGATTACTTCGCCCAATATTGATTTTAGGCACGATCATAATGTGCGGATTCTTCGCTTTTAACGCAGTCAAGGAGCTTTAATCATGTGGGGCAAATTAATAACAAGCGTTTTAATGACCGTTGCAGGAAAAGTTATAACCGCTCTTGGTCTGTCATTCGTCAGCTATGTAGGGCTAAACGAAATTCAAGGCTTTCTTTTATCACACGTTCAAACGCAAATCGGCGGTATTCCTTCAGATGCAATGAATCTAGCCTATATCGCAGGAATTGGCGTTTGTCTGAACTGGATTTTTGGCACTTTCGCCTTTGTTGTTTCGCTTAAAAGTCTTTCTAAATTGTCAGCTTCTATCAGTAAAAAATAAAAAGGGTAACGTATGCTTTATTTAATTACAGGTGTTCCGGGTTCGGGCAAAACCCTGAAAATGATTTCAGACTTGATGACACGTCAAGACTTAAAAAACCGTCCTTTATATCTTGACGGCATTCCTGAAGTAGATGAAAAAATCATTCCAAATTTGCCTATTCCTGAAGGCGAAACAATGCAGACGTGGCACAAATGGGCACCGACAGGCGCAATACTCGTTATTGACGAATGTCAGCGCGTATTTAGGCCACGCCCAAGCGGTTCAAAAGTCCCCGATTTTGTGGCCGAACTTGAAACGCACCGCCATAAAGGCATTGATATTTTCTTGTTGACCCAACATCCTAGATTAATTGATAGTAACGTCCGCGCCTTGGTTGGCCATCATTGCCATATCGGTAAAACAAATCTAGGCGTTCGCCGTATGTTGGAATGGGAAAGGTGTGCAGACCCGACATCATCAAGAGACGTATCATCTGCTGTAAAAAGCGTTTATACGTTGAATAAAAAAGCTTTTGGTGTATATAAATCAGCCGAAGAACACACCAAAATCAAAACCAAGCTAAGCCGTGTTGTATATATCTTCCCCGCCGTCCTTGCCTTATTAATTACCGCTGGTTGGTATATCTATTCAAGCTGGAATACTCGGATAGATATAATGAAGGCAGAACAGGAAAAGCCCAAAATTGAGGCGCAAGCCTCAAGCCCTGAAGCGGTGGGGGCGGTTGCTGTTCCAACAGCAAACGGCACCAACGCAGAAGGGCAATACACGCCACAAACGGCTGTTCCTGAACCGCCGAAGCCACATCTATCAGAAGATGACTACAAGCCGAGAATTGAAGATAGACCTGAAACCGCACCAATATATGACGGCGTGAATAAATCAATAACCGCCATGCCTTGGCCTTCTGCTTGCGTAAAAAGTGATAATGGCTGTAATTGCTATACAGACCAAGGCTCTAAGATTGCGGAAATAAGCAAAAAAACCTGTTTAAGCTATATCAAAGATGGCTTGCCGTTCAATCCTTATAAAGCCAAAAAGACCGAAACAGCAGAAGTTAAAGAAACCGAACAAGAAATAGAAAGGCCACAAGTTTTATCTATGGGCGGTAAAAGTCAACAGAATCTAATGTATGACGGTTATGTTGAAAAAGGAAACGAAATCGGCGCACAAAATGGCGCTAAAACAGGTTCATGAATCCGATCAGGATTGAACCTAAATCAATAAAACAACCATTAATCAAGTCAGGGGGAGGACGTCCAGAAAGATTTGTAAAGACAGCTTTATCGTCTTTATAAATCTTTTTGGATACCCCTTGACGCTAGCCCACCCAAAAACGCTTTAAAGAAGGGTTGGTGCGGTTTTTTGCGCCAACCCCTGCCACGTGGCGA